>NZ_JBHSUM010000046.1:0-28873 GCF_042660605.1 Nitratireductor sp. GCM10026969 | reverse complement strand
GTGGGCGCCCGCAACGCGTCGCTCGCCGGCGTCAAGCTGGCCCAGCGCATGGCCATGGAACTGGGCCGCGAAGGCTATGTGGTCGTCTCGGGACTGGCGCGCGGCATCGACGCCGCCGCCCATCAGGGCAGCCTGGAGACCGGCACCGTGGCGGCGCTGGCGGGCGGGCTCGACAGGCCCTACCCGCCGGAAAACGAGGCGCTTTTCAGCCAGATCGCCGAGCGCGGCGTGGTTCTGTCGGAAATGCCGTTCGGCTGGACGCCGCGGGCCAAGGATTTCCCGCGTCGCAACCGCCTCGTCGCAGGGATGAGCTACGGGCTGCTGGTGGTGGAGGCGGCAAACCGCTCCGGTTCGCTCATCAGCGCGCGGCTGGCGAACGAGATGGGCCGGCTCGTCTTCGCCATCCCCGGCTCGCCGCTCGATCCGCGTGCGGCCGGCACCAACAAGCTTCTCAAGCAGGGCGCCATCCTGGTGACGGGCACCGGGGACATCATCGAGGCGGTGGCCCCTCTGATCGGGCGGCTGCCGACGGGGCGCGAACTGGACGAGCCGGCGGACTTCTCCTCCGCACCGCCTCCCGACGATGATGCGCGCGCACTCGTCCTCACAGCGCTCGGGCCCACCCCGGTCGGGGTCGACGAGATCATCCGTCACACCGGGCTTCACCCGGCCCAGGTGGCGCTCGTCCTTCTGGAGCTGGACATCGCCGGTCGTCTGGAACGGCATTCAGGAGGCACTGTGTCCCTCCTCATCGACAGCCCGTGACCGTTCCTCGCGCAGTGACGGCGGCCGGGCGCCGCACACGATGTCGCCAGCCTCCACATAAGCCATCTCGATAAGATATGTCAGCATCTCGCACCGCTCGGCCCTCGCCATCGCCGCAAGCTGCCCAAGCATTGCCTGAATATATTGCAGCGCCTCGCCATCTGGCCGCTCCTGTGACATTCGGGGCATGTGGCTGCATTCTCCCTCGCCCTTTGCCCCCGCCTCTCGCCTGTGCTTCCGTGCACCTCCTTGCGCGAACGCGTCTGTTCGCATTCAGTTCGTTCACCCCTTGAACCCAGCTTGCCGGGAGATGTATATATACACTAATAAATATAAATTGAACACATAAACACGCAACAGTTGTAAGCGCGTTTGTCGGGCGATTTGCGGCCGAGCCCTTGACCGCGCGGAAAAGCGCAGCCATTTCACTTGCCAGCCGGGCTTTGCCGCCCACAATCAAACACGGCATCGCCACAAGAATGCCGAAGAAGGTTTTGCGCACATATGGATGTCGTCATTGTCGAATCGCCGGCCAAGGCGAAAACGATCAACAAATATCTGGGGAAGGATTATACGGTCCTGGCCTCCTTCGGCCATGTGCGCGACCTGCCCGCCAAGGACGGTTCGGTGCGTCCCGACGAGGACTTCGCCATGTCGTGGAGCGTCGACAGCCCGTCCGCGAAGCGCCTGAACGAGATCGCCAAGGCGATGAAGAGCGCCGACGGGCTCATCCTCGCAACCGACCCCGATCGCGAGGGCGAGGCGATCTCCTGGCACGTGCTCGAGGTGTTGAGGCAGAAACGCGCACTGAAGGACAAGCCGGTGCGCCGGGTCGTCTTCAACGCCATCACCAAGAAGGCTGTGCTCGACGCCATGGCCGAGCCGCGCGAGGTCGACGCCTCGCTGGTCGATGCCTATCTGGCACGCCGTGCGCTCGACTATCTCGTCGGTTTCACGCTTTCGCCGGTGCTCTGGCGCAAGCTGCCGGGCGCCCGCTCCGCCGGGCGTGTGCAGTCCGTGGCGCTCAGGCTCGTGTGCGACCGAGAGGCCGAGATCGAGCGCTTCGTACGAGAAGACTACTGGCAGATCGCAGCCCTGCTCGACACGCAGCGCAAGGAAACCTTCGAGGCGCGGCTGACCGCGCTCGACGGCAAGAAGCTGCAGAAGCTCGACATCAAAACCCAGGCCGAGGCCGATTCCATCAAGGCCATGCTGGACGGCGCGTCCTATCGGGTACTGTCGGTGGAAGCGAAGCCGACGCGGCGCAATCCCGCTCCGCCGTTTACCACCTCCACGCTGCAACAGGCGGCCTCCTCGCGGTTCGGCTTTTCGGCCTCGCGCACGATGCAGGTCGCCCAGCGCCTCTACGAAGGCGTGGATATCGGCGGCGAAACCGCCGGCCTCATCACCTACATGCGAACCGACGGCGTGCAGATGGCGCCGGAGGCGCTGGAACAGGCGCGCGCGGCAGTAAACGACACCTTTGGCGCGCGCTACCTGCCGGAGAAACCGCGCCACTATTCGACGAAAGCCAAGAACGCCCAGGAAGCGCACGAAGCCATCCGCCCGACGGATTTCTCGCGCGCGCCGGACCAGGTGCGCAAATATCTCGATGGCGACCAGGCCCGTCTCTACGAGATGATCTGGAAGCGCGCCATCGCCAGCCAGATGCAGGCGGCCGAGATCGAGCGCACGACGGTCGAGATCGAGGCGAAGGGCGCCGACCGCGTTGCGGGCCTGCGCGCGGTCGGCTCCGTCATCCGCTTCGACGGCTTTCTCGCCGCCTATACGGAAGTCAAGGAGGACGACAAGGAGGACGAGGAAAACCGCCGCCTGCCGGAGATCAACACCGGCGAAGCGCTCGAGCGCAAGGACATCAACGTCACCAAACACACGACCGAGCCGCCACCGCGCTATTCGGAAGCCTCGCTCATCAGGAAGCTGGAGGAACTGGGCATCGGCCGGCCCTCCACCTACGCCGCGATCCTGAAGACGCTGGAGGACCGGGACTACGTGACGAACGAGCGACGCAAGCTCGTGCCCCAGGCCAAGGGGCGAATCGTCACCGGGTTCCTGGAGAACTTCTTCCGCCGCTATGTGGAGTACGACTTCACCGCGGATCTCGAGGAAAAGCTCGATGATATCTCGGACGGCAAACTCTCCTGGAAGGATGTGCTGCGGGATTTCTGGAAGGACTTCTCCGGCGCCGTCGACGACATCAAGGGCCTGCGTGTGGCGGACGTGCTCGACACGCTCAACGAGGAGCTGGCCCCGCTTGTCTTCCCGCCGCGCGAGGACGGCGGCGATCCGCGCATCTGCCCCAAATGCGGCACGGGCAAGCTGTCCTTGAAGCTCGGCCGCTACGGCGCCTTTGTCGGCTGCTCGAACTATCCCGAATGCGGATACACCCGCCAGCTCGGCGAGAACGGCGAGAATGGCGACGCGGAAGCCGGCCTCGACGGCAACAAGGTGCTGGGAACGGATCCCTATACGGAAGAGGAGATCACATTGCGCTCGGGCCGCTTCGGCCCCTATGTCCAGCGCGGCGAGGGCAAGGAAGCCAAGCGCGCGAGCCTGCCCAAGGGCTGGACACCGGATACCATCGATCACGAGCGCGCGCTGGCGCTCCTGTCGCTGCCGCGCGACGTCGGCCAGCATCCCGAGACCGGCAAGATGATCTCCGCCGGGATCGGCCGCTATGGTCCCTTCGTCCTGCACGACGGCACCTATGCCAATCTGGAATCGGCGGAGGACGTCTTCTCCGTCGGCCTCAACCGAGCCGTGTCGCTACTTGCCGAGAAGAAGGAAAAGAGCAATGGTCGCCGCGGCAAGCCGGCCGCGCTGAAGGAACTCGGGGAACATCCCGACGGGGGCGGAGTCATCACCGTGCGCGACGGCCGCTACGGGCCGTATGTCAATGTCGGCAAGATTAACGCTACGCTGCCGAAGGGCAAGGATCCGATGTCGGTGACGAAGGAAGAGGCGCTCGAACTGATCGCCGCCAAGGCCACCAAACCGGGCAAGAAGTCCGGACGCGGCAAGGCCAGGAGCTGACGAATTGGCGCGCAGGACTTCAAGAAGCACCGCGGCGGCGGCGGCCAAGGCCGAGAGCGGCAACGCGCACCTGCCCTCGCGCGACGACATCCTGCGCTTCATCTCCGAGAACCCGGATCAATCGGGCAAGCGCGAGATCGCCAAGGCATTCGGCATCAAGGGTGGCGACCGTGTCTGGCTGAAGGACAAGCTGCGCGAGCTGCAGGACGAGGGGCTGGTCAAGACGCGGCGCAAGAAGAATCTGCGCCCCGGTACACTCCCCCGCGTCGTCGTGCTGGACATCTTCTCGCGCGATGCCGAGGGCGGCCTCATCGCCCGTCCGGCCGAGCAGGACGAGGAGGATGACGGGCCGGTGCCGCTCGTCACCATCCGTGCCCAGAAAGGGGCCAGGACGACTGCCGCCGGCGTCGGAGACCGCGTGCTGGCGCGCGTCTCCCCGACGGAGGAGGAGACGGGCCCGGCCTATACCGGCCGGGTGATGAAGGTGTTCGAAAAGCGCCGTCGTGCGGTGCTCGGCGTCTTTCGCGAGCTCGACGACGGGTCCTTGCGCATAGAGCCGGTGGAGCGGCGCCAGCCGGAACTCATCGTCGATCCGGAAGCCCGCAACGAGGCCCAACACGGCGATCTCGTCGAAGCTCTGCCGGTCTCGCAGGGCCGCTACGGGCTGCCGAAGGCGAAGGTGATCGAGGTCGTGGGTTCGATCACGACGGAAAAGGCGGTCTCGCTGATCGCCATCCACGCCCACGAGATCCCGCACATCTTCCCCGATGCCGCGCTGGAGGAGGCCGCGGCCGCCAAGCCGGCCACCCTGAAGGGTCGCGAGGACTGGCGCAAGCTGCCGCTGATCACCATCGATCCGCCCGACGCCAAGGACCATGACGACGCGGTTTACGCCGAGCCGGACGACGACGAGAAGAACCGGGGCGGCGTCGTCGTCACCGTCGCAATCGCCGACGTGGCCCAATATGTGCGTGCCGGCTCCGCCCTCGACCGCGAGGCGTTGAGGCGGGGCAATTCGGTCTATTTTCCCGACCGCGTGGTGCCGATGCTGCCCGAGCGCATCTCCAACGACCTGTGCTCGCTGCGCGAGGGCGAGGCCCGTCCCGCACTTGCCGTGCGCATGCGCTTTTCGTCCGACGGCCGCAAGATCGGGCACAGCTTCCACCGCGTCATGATGCGCTCGGCCGGCAGTCTATCCTACGATCAGGCGCAGGCGGCCGTCGACGGCAAACCGGACGACAAGTCCGGACCCCTGCTCGACACGGTGCTGCGCCCCCTCTGGGATGCCTACGGAGTCCTCAAACGCGGCCGCAATGCGCGCGAGCCGCTGGAACTGGACCTGCCGGAGCGCAAGATCCTGCTCAAGCCGGACGGCACGGTGGACCGCGTCATCGTGCCGCCCCGCCTCGATGCGCACAAGCTCATCGAGGAGTTCATGATCCAGGCCAACGTCGCCGCCGCCGAGACGCTGGAGGCGGCGCGCCAGCCCCTCGTCTATCGCGTGCATGACGAGCCGTCGCTCGCAAAGCAGGAATCGCTGCGCGAGTTCCTCGCCTCTATCGGCATGTCGCTGGCGCGCGGGCCGGCCCTCAGGCCTGCGCAGTTCAACAACATCCTCGCCCGGGTGGACGGTTCGGACCAGGAACAGCTGGTCAACGAGGTGGTGCTGCGCTCCCAGAGCCAGGCGGTATATTCGACCGAAAACATTGGCCATTTCGGCCTCAACCTGCGCCGCTACGCGCACTTCACCTCACCCATCCGGCGCTATGCGGACCTCATCGTGCACCGAGCGCTCATCGCCGCCAGGAATCTCGGCGGGGACGGGCTGAGCGCCGAGGAGGAAGCGCGCCTGGAAGAGGTTTCGGCCCTCATCTCGGCAACCGAGCGGCGCGCCATGGCGGCCGAACGCGATACGGTCGACCGGCTCGTGGCCGAGCACCTGGCCTCCCGCACCGGCGAGGAATTTTCCGCCCGCATCTCCGGGATCACCAAGGCGGGGATCTTCGTGCTTCTGCCCGAGTACGGAGCCGATGGCTTCATTCCGGTATCAACCTTGGGCAACGACTACTATATCTACGACGAACCCCACCATGCGCTGGTTGGCCAGCGCAGCGGGAAAGGCTTCCAACTCGGCGACGGCGTCGATGTCCGCCTGGTCGAGGTGGCGCCGCTTGCCGGCGCCATGCGCTTCGAGATGATGAGCGACCCGGTCCACCCGTCCGGCTCGTCGAAATCGCTGCACAAGACCAAGCGCGACAAGGCACGCAGGCAACGCCCCGCCAAGGGCAGGAGAAAATGATGGAAGAGCACGTCTTCGGCGCCGGGCAGGAAAAGCGGACGGAACGGCCGGTCTACGAATCGATGCGGCGGGGTTTCTTCGGCAAGTGTCCCCAATGCGGCCAGGGCCGGCTCTTCAGGGCGTTTCTGAAGACCGTGGACCGGTGTCCCTCCTGCGGCGAGGAGATGGACCATCACCGTGCCGACGATCTGCCCGCCTATCTGGTCATCGTCATCGTCGGCCATGTGGTGGTCGGCGCGTTTATGGGCGTCCAGGCGGCGACGGACTGGCCGACATGGCTGCATCTGGCCATCTGGGCGCCGCTGACGCTCATCATGTCGCTCGCCCTCATCGGCCCCGTCAAGGGATCGGTCGTCGGCCTGCAATGGGCGTTGCGCATGCACGGCTTCGGTGGCGAGAAGGACCAATTCGAGACTTGATCTCGAAGGGTGAAGGCGCCGGGCATGATGCGCTTTGAAGACATGACGCGGGCCGAGATCGACGCCTTCGAAGCACCGGATGTCGCCGCCGCAAGGGTCTTGCGTCCGCGCGACGCGGCCACGCTGATCCTTCTCGGCAGGTGCGCGGGCGGGCTTTGCGTCCTGATGGGCCGCCGGCACATGCGCCATGCGTTCATGCCGGGCCGCTTCGTCTTTCCCGGCGGGCGCACCGATCCTGCCGACAGCCGCATTCGGGTGGCGCATCCGCTTCATCCGGCGGAAGAGGCCAAGCTCATCGGCCCCGGCAAACGCGTCACGGCTGCCCGCGCCCGGGCGCTCGCCCTATCGGCCGTGCGCGAGACCTATGAGGAAACAGGCATCCTCATCGGACACAAGGGCCCGTTTGCCACAAGAAGCCCGCACTGGCAGGGCTTTGCCGAACACGGGATCAAACCCTCGCTCGGCGGCCTGCGCTATATCGCCCGGGCCATAACGCCTCCCGGCCGCGTGCGCCGCTTCGACACGCGCTTCTTCGCCATCTGGCGCGAAGACGTCGCGCTCGAACTTGCCGAGGGCGGGCCGACGGACGAACTGGAGGAAATCGCCTGGCTGACCCTGGATCAGGCGCGAAGTGCCGACATCCCAATCATCACCCGCACAGTGCTGGACGACCTTCAACGACGCATCGAAACCGACCCGGAACTGACACCCGGCGCTCCCGTGCCCTTCTACTTCGTGCGCGCGCGCCACGCCAGACGGGTGCTCTTGTAGCTTGCCCTCCACGGGGATGGGCTTGACATTCCGGGCATTGTCTTTATGTCTCCGCCGAAGTTTTCCGCGCCCTGCCGCCATCGCTGACGGGCCGCCCACATCACCACGAACAATGGACGAACACCATGGCCAAGGCCACGACCATCAAGATCAAGCTTCAGTCAACGGCCGACACGGGCTACTTCTACGTCACCAAGAAGAATAGCCGCACGATGACGGAGAAGATGACCAAGCGCAAATACGATCCGATTGCGCGCAAGCACGTCGAGTTCCGCGAGGCGAAGATCAAGTAGCGCCAAACGCATTCATGGATGCATTCACGGCGCCCTCGCGGGCGCCGTTTTCGTTGTAGGCTGCTCCAGCAGCGTTGTTGGCACGCCCGCGTGTAGCGTTCGGACAGGTGCAGGCCGCCGCCTTCGCGTTCGTTCCATGGGTGAGACCCGCGCGGGACGGAGACGGGCGGAGCGGCAGACGTCCCCCTTCGGTCGCAGCGCCCGAGGCGCTCATCCAAAATACCAGTATACGTTGCAGGAAAGTGGGGGCCGGTCGGCGATCTGGCTGCGGTACGAGGAGGCCACTTACACCAGCGCCGGCCGGCCAACCCCACGGGACCCAGGAGATGCGGCGGACCTGAGCATCATGGGGCATTCGTGGGATACCGCTGAAGAACTCCCCGTCAGCGGCGTCCACCAATGGTTGCGACACTCGCGCAAATGAGCATGAAAATCAATACTTACTTAACTATTCGGCAGTGTCCAATTAAATTAGGGTAAATTTGTAACCATGCCCCTCTGCGAACCGGAGGGCTCAAGCTGCGGCGGCGACCTTGTTGCGGCCGCCGCTCTTGGCTTCATACAGCGCCACATCCGCACGCTTCAAAAGCGCTTCCACGGTGTCGCCGGGTTGCCGCATGGCGGCGACGCCGAGGCTTGCTGTAACCTCAAGCCCCTCCTCCCCCTTACCCTTGGGAAAAGGTTCGTGCGCGACCTCGGCGCGGATGCGCTCGGCCACCTTCTCGGCGATGAAGAGTTCCGTGTCCGGCATGACGATGACGAATTCTTCCCCGCCGTAACGGCAGACCAGATCGATCGCCCGAAGATTGGTGCGCAGGCGGGCGGCGAGTTCCTTCAAGACAGCATCCCCGCTGTCATGCCCCCACGTATCGTTGATGACCTTAAAGCGGTCGATGTCGATGAGGATAAGGGAGAGCGGGCGCTCGCGAGCGTCGGCTCTGTCGAACAGGGTCCGCAGGTGGCTGTCCATATAACGCCTGTTGTGCAGGCCCGTCAGCGGATCGGTGACGGCCATCTCTACCGTCCGGGCGACGCTTGAGCGCAGGCTGTCATTATAGCGCTTGCGGCGGATCTGCGTGCGCAGGCGGGCGATCAGTTCCTGGCGCTCCACCGGACGCAGGAGATAATCGTTGACGCCCAGTTCAAGCCCGCGGATGACGCACTCCTCGTCGGCATCGCCGGCCAAAAGCACGATCGGCACCAGCCGCGTGCGCTCCAGCGCCCGCAATTGCGAGCAAAGCCGCAGCGGGTCGTATTCGGAAAAGCCGGTGGCGACGACGATGCATTCATAAGCGGCCTCCGCCGCCTGAAGGAAGGCGGCCTGCGGCTTGGCCACGGTCTCCAGCGTGAATTGGCCGCGCAGCATCCGCTTCAAATGCCGGGCGGAAGCCTCGTTCTCCTCCACCAGGAGAACCCGGGCCTTCTCCTCCTCGTCCTCGTTCCTTCTCTGCAAGAGCTGCTCGATGCCGATGTCGCGCGTCGTCGCGGCGCGCAGGCGCAACTCATCGGTCAGGGTCTTCAGGCGCACCAGGCTGCGCACCCGCGTCAGGAGCTGCAGATCGTTGACGGGCTTTGTGAGAAAATCGTCCGCGCCGGCCTCGAGCCCGCGAACCCGGTCGGCCGGCTGGCCGAGGGCGGTCACCATGATGACCGGAATATGGGTGGTGTCCGCGTCGGCCTTCAGCCGGCGGCAGACCTCGAAGCCGTCCATGCCGGGCATCATGATGTCGAGCAGCACGACATCGACCTTGCTGGATTCGCAGATTTCGATGGCGTCCGGGCCGGAACGCGCAGTGACGACTTCGTAGTACTCCGCCAGCAGCCGCGCTTCCAGGAGCTTCAGATTGGCGGCGACATCGTCGACGACAAGGATGCGTGCGGTCATGGCCTGCCCCCGCTGTCCGTCATGCCCTCGGCCCCGCCATCAACTGTCTCCGAGATAGCTTTTGATGGTTTCGATGAAGTTCGGTACGGAAATCGGCTTGGAGATATAGGCCTCGCAGCCGCCCTGACGAATACGCTCCTCATCCCCCTTCATGGCGAAGGCGGTTACAGCGATCACCGGGATCGAATGCAACTCGTCGTCCTCTTTCAGCCACTTGGTGACTTCGAGGCCCGACACCTCGGGAAGCTGGATATCCATGAGGATCAGGTCGGGACGGTGATCGCGTGCCAGATCCAGCGCCTTCAGCCCGTTGCGGGTGCGAACCGTCTCATAACCGCTGGCCTCGATGAGGTCGCGGAAGAGCTTCATGTTGAGCTCGTTGTCCTCGACGATCATGACCTTCTTTGCCATCGGCTCCCCGTACCGCTGAAACGCTGCCCTCCCCAAGGCGGGTATAGGCGCACTCCCCCGTGCTCCCAATCACCTTATGGCACAATTTGCTTTACGAAACGGAAAATTACAGCGTCGAATTGAGCATGTCCGCGCATCCTGGACCTTGGCCGCTTGCGCCAAGGCGGCGTTGCGCCTATCCGGTCCGAAGCACGACATACCGGAGAATGCCGATCATGCAGCAGGAACAGGCCGAGGCAATCGCCATTCAGGCGCTCTCCTTCATCGCCGCCGATCCGGAGCTTCTGCCGCGCTTTCTGGCACTCACGGGGATCGAGGCGGGACAGATCCGGCAGGCGGCGCGCGAGCCCGGCTTTCTGGGCGGCGTCCTGCAATTCGTTCTCGCGCATGAACCGACCCTCCTGAGCTTCAGCGAGCAGAGCGGCATCGCACCCGAGCACGTGGCGGCGGCGCGCCAGCACCTGCCCTTCGGCAAGGAAGATTGGGACATCCAGCCTTAAAGCCGGCCAGCGTCCGGACAGCGCGTTTCGCATTCACAGCACCAGCCGCATCAAGGGGCGCCCGACCTTCCTTTCCGCGACCACGACGAAGCCCGCCTTTTCAAAGACCCGGCGGGAGCCGACGAAAAGGCCGATGGAGCGCGAATCCTTCGATTGTGTCATCGGGCAGGCTTCCAGCACCCGCGCTCCCGCCGCGCGTGCAAACGCAATGCCCCCGCCGACCAGCGCGTGGGTGTGCCCGCGTCCGCGCGCACCTGCGCGGACAAAGAAACAGGAGATCGCCCACACGCCCTCGTCCTCGGCCGGTGCATCCTCCAGGGGCGCGGAGGCGCGGCCGCGATTGTTCCACTCCGGCACGTCGCCTCGCGGCCCGATCTGCATCCAGCCGTTAGCTCGTCCCGCATCGAACAGGAGAAGCCCGGGCGGCGGGCCGGCCTCCACCCGCGCGCGCATATGGTCCTTGTTGCGCTGCCGGTTGTTGTCGCGCCGCACGGCCGGCGGCAGCCGGAAATGGGTACACCAGCAGCCGTAGCAGGCGCCCTGCTTGCCGAACAAATCCTCGAATGCCGGCCAAAGCTCCGTCGTCAGCGGAACGACCGAAACCGCCATGTTCCCTCTCCCGGCTTGTGACGGTGGATGCCATGCAGTATCATAATGTTCCTATTATGTTCTCATGAGCCACCATGCCAGTCAAGGCCCCAGCGCAAGGCATTTGCCGCGACTGCCTCTCCCGCACCGGAGAGACGGAGCGCCGCTGCCGGTCCTGCGGCAGTCCGCGCGTGCTCCTGCATGACGAGCTCGACGCGCTCTCCCTCGCCCATATCGATTGCGACGCCTTCTATGCCGCGGTGGAAAAGCGCGACGATCCGAGCCTGCGCGACCGGCCGGTGATCATCGGCGGCGGCAAGCGCGGCGTGGTCTCCACCGCCTGCTATATCGCGCGCATTCACGGGGTGCGCTCGGCCATGCCCATGTTCAAGGCTCTGGAGGCCTGCCCCGATGCCGTCGTCATCAAGCCCGACATGGAGAAGTATGCCGGCGTGGGGCGGCAGATCCGCGAGATGATGCAGGCCCTCACCCCGCTCGTCGAGCCGCTGTCGATCGACGAAGCGTTCCTCGACCTCTCCGGCACGGAACGGCTGCACGGGGCCTCACCCGCCCTCGTGCTCGCCCGCTTCGCGCGCCAGGTGGAGAAGGAGATCGGCATCACCGTCTCGGTGGGCCTGTCCTACTGCAAGTTCCTGGCCAAGGTCGCCTCCGATCTCAACAAGCCGCGCGGCTTTTCGGTCGTCGGCCGGGCGGAAGCTCTTCCGTTCCTTGCGGAGCGGCCGGTCACCACGATCTGGGGCGTCGGCCGGTCCTTCGAAGCCACGCTCGCCCGCGACGGCATCCGCACCATCGGCCAGTTGCAGCGCATGGAGCGGGCCGACCTCATGCGCCGCTACGGCACGATGGGCGAGCGGCTCTACAGCCTTTCGCGCGGCCAGGACGCGCGCACGGTGCAGCCGCGCGGCGAGGCCAAGAGCGTCTCGTCGGAGACCACCTTCGATCGCGACATCGCCGTCTTCGAGGATCTGGTGCCGGTGCTCAGGGGCTTGAGCGAGCGCGTCTCCTCCCGGCTGAAAAAGGCGGGAATCGCCGGGCGGACCGTGGTCCTGAAGCTGAAGACGGCCGATTTCCGCATCCGCACGCGCAACCGCCAGTTGGGCGATCCCACGCTGCTTGCCGACCGCATCTTCCATACCGGTCTCGACATGCTGAAACGCGAGGCCGACGGCACGCGCTTCCGCCTGATCGGCATCGGCGTCAGTGACCTGACCGACGCCGCAAGGGCCGATCCCCCGGATCTGGTCGACCGCCTGTCCCACAAGCGGGCCCTCGCCGAGGGCGCCATCGACAGCCTGCGCGAGAAATACGGGCGCGGCTCGGTGGAGACCGGCTACACCTTCGGCCGCGCCGGAAAGGCGCGGCCGCGGCGGGAGGACGGCTGAGGCCCTGCGTTACCCCGCAAAGGACGAGGTCTCAGATGCAGCGGGCCACCGGAATGCCCGCTGCCGCTCCTGAGACGAGGTGCGCCGGGACCGAACGCGGCAGCAGCGCACCTCGTGAACGTTAGCGGTGTAGCGGTTGCCGGGCTCAGGCGGCGACGCCTTCGACAACCGAGACGTAGCAACCGGTGTTGATGATCCGGTTCAGCCGCAAGCCGGCTCCGGCCAGAAGCCGGCCAAGCTCCTCCTCCGTGCGCTCGCGGCCGCCGTCATAGACGCCCATGGTAATGATATCCATGTGCTTGCCGGGATGGGGCGTGTTGCCGGCCGGAAGGACGGGGTCCATTATGAGCACACGGCCGCCGGGATTCATCGCCGCCCGGCAGTTGCTCAGGATGCGGGTCGCGTCCTCATCACTCCAGTCGTGCATGATGTATTTGAGCGTATAGACATCTCCCGAAGGACACGCTTTGAAGAAGTCTCCCGCCACCAGTTCCCAACGGTCGTCGGCCCCCAGTTCGCCAAGGCGGTTCCGCTCCAGAACGTGCGGCCGGTCGAACAACTTGCCGTGCACCGACGGATTCTCGCGCAGCACACGCAGCAACAGACCGCCCAATCCGCCGGCGATATCGACCACCGTCGCGCCCTCGGGAAAATCATAGCTGCGCACGAGAAACTGGTTCTCCACCTCCGACATGGACATCATACCGGCGTGGAAATCCTTAGCCGACGCACCCTGGCTGGCCCAGTAGTCGAAGAAGGGCATGCCGAAGATTTCCCGGAAGACCGGGTTCTTGTCGGCAGCCTTGGCGATCCCGGCAAGATTTCCGATCGGACGCCAGAGTGTCTCGTCGGTGAGCATCAGCACCGCCTGACGCAGCGACAGGTCCACGTCCGACCGCAGGAACTCCGCCGGCGGGGTCAATGCAAACCGCCTATCCTCCTCCTCGCGGAAGATGCCGCGGGTGGCAAGCACGCGCAGCAAGCGATACAGCCTGAGACTGTCCACTCCGGTAGCTTTGGCGAGTTCGTCGGCCTTCTTCGGTCCATCGGCGAGATGATCGGCAACGCCGAGAACCGCAGCGGCGCGGAGCGCGGCCGGGTAGGTGTACTCCATCACCTGCTCCAGCAGGAACAAAGAAGCTGCTTCGCTTTCCGAAACCGGTACATCTGCTTTGTGGATGTTCACGACATATCTCCCAACGATAATAATAATAGAAAATTCCAATAGACAAATATATTTTACTATTGACTACATACTATCCTCCTAAATACATATCTCTAAATCTCGTAAATTCAACCTGTTTGACAATGCATTTACCGCCATACATACCTGCGGTATCGCCAATGCCACGGCACCTGAGACATAGACACGACCATTTGTGGCGGACCCAGTAATCCATATATTTTCCTCTTCTTTTGTCTTTGGATGCCGGATCGACAGGTCGCTCGCAATATCGACCGTGCTTGCCTGAGATGAAGGACACTCGCCGGTGAGTACGAGCGCTCCGGTATCGTCAAAATAATAGCGATGATTATGAAAACCGCTGGCGCACACGACCGCGTCAAACCGTCCCTCACCCCCCTCCCAGATCACGTTCCAGGCCTTGTCACGCTTATGCGATAGTCGGACATCCGAAACATGCCCCTTTTCCACCGAGAGGGTCTTCTTCTCAATGAAACCAAAGATCTTCTTAGCGTTTGGCAGAACAGTTGATGTGATATATCTTGCCAGTTCGTGATTGGTGTTCGGCTCAATATCGATCTTAAAATCCTGACTATTCATCCGTATTGAATTTGCGGCGTTCAAAAAACTGAATAGGAAATTTTGCCATATTGAACTCCCATTTTCCGCAATTATGATTTCCTCTTTTAGCTTTTCAGATATTTCATTTTTAAATGAAATTTGCTTCCTAAGTGGAGTTTTATCAATTGTTTTTAATATTCTTGATATATAAAGAAGATATCTGAACTTAATCGTTTCATAATTCAATAACTTATCTTCCTCATTCCATAAGGACATCAGTTCCTTCAAGGTGCTCTCGGACAATGGAAACTTGCTGCCGGAGGGAACGCCCGAGCGCACCGACGGCAGTTCCCCAGACGGAGACATCATCGTCACGCGATGCCCCTCCCTGCATAACAGCAGGGCCGCATCTACTGCCGTCAGCTTGCTGCCGACAATCAGCACGTCGGAAGCCGTCGGCATCTTTGCCAGCATCTCGGTTTCCGGATAAGGACTTCTGAAGAAGGTCGGATGCCTGGAGTGCGGCTCGAAGATGCGAGGGATCTTGGACGGACCGTGCCCAGTGCAGAGAAGCACATCCGTTACGCGAAGCTCCTGCCGCTCAGACCAATCAGAGAGTATTAAATTGTAATTTCTTTTAGAAATAAACTCTATTTTCTCGCATTTTCCGTTTATATATTTTACGTCTATACCTGCCTGCTTTGCCTTCTCAACGGCGGAATAATATCTGCTTTTAACATAATCCCCGAAGACCCGACGCGGCATATACGCCGACTCCGATGCGGCATGCCCTGTACATCTCAGATAATCAAGAAAATCATACTCATTTTCAGGATCGATCGAAGTTACATCTACCGCCGTATTACATATGATTTCATCATCCGTTGTTCTAAATACCGTGCCCCCGACAGATTGGGGGTCTATGATGTATATCCTTTCTGCAATCCTTTGTTGAACAGCTGCCATAAAGGCACCAACGCCGGTCGCTCCCGCACCGACGATCGCCAGCGTACCAATCATTTTTTCTACCAATTATTTGTCCCAATAAAGCGCCAGCGACCCGCTGTAACCCTCGCTTCGCTAGCACAACCTTAGATAAACATAGCTCGTTGGATGTTTCAATCTTAAATGGATAAAAATTAAAGATGCACCCGCCGGGTGCATCGCCTCCAATAGCACTCGTGACGAAAAAAAAGCCAACGAGCCGAAGTCGTTGGCTGGCCCATCGAAGCCCGGAAAACGGCTTTACCTTCAGGGCGCCGGGCGTTTCAACGGCGGTCAGGGACAGGGGTTGCCGTGCTTCTGGTGCAGGGCGTCGACCGCGACCTGCATCTCCTCGGTCCATTCCACATCCGCCGCGTCCAGCGCCTCGTTGAGCTGCGCAAGCGTCGTGGCGCCGATGATGTTCGCGGTCAGGAAAGGCCGCGCACAGACGAAGGCGTTGGCGAAGACGGCGGGGGTCAGCCCGAAGGAGCGGGCAAGTTCGTTATAGGCGAGGATCGCCTCCGCCGCGCCGGGTTTCTCGTAGCGCTGCAGACGATCGAAGAGCTGCTTGCGCGAGCCCGCCGGCAGCGCGCCGTGGTCGTATTTCCCGGTCAGATAGCCTTGTGCGAGCGGCGAATAGGCCAGGAGCCCCACCTGTTCGCGAAACGCCACCTCCGCCAGGTTCACCTCGAACGTGCGGTTGACGAGGTTATAGGCGTTCTGCACGGAAACGGGCCGCGGTCCCACGCCCTTCTCGGATTCGCGGATGAAGCGCATGGCGCCCCAGGCGCTTTCGTTGGAAAGCCCGAGATGGCGGATCTTCCCCGCCTTCACCAGCTCCTGGAAGACAGCCAGGGTTTCGGCGATGGGCGTCTCGTCTTCGAACGGCTCGAGGGGATTCGTCACTCGCGTCGGGTTCGAACCCCAGGCAATGGCCCGGTCCGGCCAGTGGATCTGGTAGAGATCGATATAATCGGTCTGGAGTTTCGCGAGCGACTTGTCCACCGCATCCATGATGTCGGCGCGCACCAGCCGCGAAGGCCGACCGCCGCGGAACCAGTCGTTTTCGGTGCGCCCCACCACCTTGGTGGCGAGGATCACGCGGTCGCGGTTGCCGCGCGCCTTCATCCAGGTCCCGACGATCTCTTCCGTCCGTCCCTGCGTTTCGGCCCGCGGCGGGATGGGATAGAGCTCGGCCGTGTCGATGAAGTTCACTCCACGCTCGAAGGCGAGGTCCATCTGGGCATGGCCCTCTTCCTCCGTGTTCTGCTGCCCCCATGTCATGGTGCCGAGGCAGACCTTGGAGACATAGAGATCCGTGCGACCAAGGCGGCGCTTTTCCATGGCAGTCGTACTCCGAAGATGGCTGGTGCGCGGCGCACAGGGCCGCTCGGGAACGCGGCAGTATAGGCATCCTTCGCGGTGGCGCAACGCCGGACCGCCGCCCTGCCAGCCGGCATCCATCAACGAAGCTGAACACGGCGGCAAAACAAATTGACTTGTCTGCCGGCCTTCATTCGCTATGACCAGCCTCGGATGGCATTGCTTCCTAGCGCCGCCCACCGCCCGCGGTACCGATCCGCGGCGTAGGCCGTTCACGAAAGTCCGAGTCATGACAGCGCTGGTTTCAGGCGCGGGAGCGCCGCCGGTTCATTCCTGGCTTTCCGAGGCGCGCGCCACGCTGGCGCTCGCGTGGCCGATGATTCTGACCAATCTCGCCCAGACGGCCATGAACGTGACCGACGTGATGATGATGGGCCGGCTGTCGCCGCAGGCGCTGGCGGCCGGCACGCTCGGCCACAATCTCTACTTCCTGCCGCTCATCTTCGGCCTCGGGCTGATGCTGGCCACCTCGCCCATGATGGCGAGCGCGCTCGGCGGCAAGGTGCGCTCGCTGCGCGAGGTGCGGCGCACGACGCGCCAGGGGCTCTGGCTGTCGGTTGCCGTGGTGGTGCCCATGTGGCTTATCCTGTGGCACAGCGAAGCCATACTGCTCCTGATGGGGCAGGATCCCGCGCTTAGCGCCATGGCGGCCGACTACATGCGCACGCTGCAATGGGCGGTGCTGCCCTTCTTCGGCTATATCGTGCTGCGTTCGTTCATCTCCGCCCTGGAGCGGCCCGGCTGGGCGCTGGTGGTCGCCTTTTTCTGCGTCGGCTTCAACGTTCTGGCCAACTGGTGCCTGATGTTCGGCAATCTCGGCTTCCCGGCGCTGGGGATCATCGGTTCCGGCCTCGCCACCACACTGTCGAGCCTGTTTTTGTTTCTCGGCCTCGTCGCGGTGGTCTCCCTGGACAGGCAGTTCCGGCGCTATCGCCTGTTCGGACGCTTCTGGCGGCCGGACTGGCCGCGCTTTGTCGCGCTCCTGAGGCTCGGCCTGCCGATCGCGGCGATCCTGACGTTCGAGGTATCGATCTTCAACGCCGCGGCTTTCCTGATGGGCCTGATCGATACGGTGTCGCTTGCCGCGCACGCCATCGCCATCCAGATCGCCTCGATCAGCTTCATGGTGCCGATGGGGCTCGGGCAGGCCGTGACAGTGCGGGTGGGCCGCGCCTTCGGTGCCCGCAAAGCCGATGCCGTCACCCGGGCGGGCTGGACCGCCTTCGCGCTGGGCGTCGGCTTCATGGCGGTTATGGCCCTGGTGATGGTCACCGCGCCGCGCCTGCTCATTGCCGGCTTCCTGGATCTCGATGCCCCGGAGAACCAGCCGGTGATCACGATGGCCGTCACGTTTCTGGCGCTCGCCGCGCTTTTCCAGATCGTCGACGGCGCGCAGGCTGTCGCCAGCGGCATGCTGCGCGGCCTGCACGACACCACGGTGCCGATGATCTACGGGGCGGTCGGATACTGGGGTGTCGGCCTGCCGCTCGGCGTGGCCCTCGCCTTCCCCCTCGGCTATGAAGGCGTCGGCGTGTGGCTCGGCCTCTTCACGGGACTCGCGGTCGTCTCGGTGCTTCTCTTGTCGCGCTGGCTCGGGCGTGCGCGGCTCATGCCTTGCGGCGCCTGAAGCGGCGACGCTTGGCCTCGTCGATCAGCGTGTTGGCGACCTGCATGCGGATGATCGCGCGCGCCCGCAGATGCTCCGGCACGCGGTCGGGGTGGTTGCGGAAGGCGAAGTCGCGGCGCAGCCGGTCGAGTTCGCGCGGCTTCGTCCTGTCGCCGAGGCCGAGCTCCCGGGCGATATCTTCGGGATCGACCGAAGGTTCCGGAATGTGCGCGGCATCCCGCCCCGCCGCGAAATGGCAATAGGCCGCCTCGACGCCGTCCTCGGTGATGCTGATGCGGCCGGAGTGAAGTTCCTCCACCACGCTCAGATAATCGAGATGGACGTCATGTGCGGCAACGCTCTCCCGGCCATGTTCGGCCAGAAGCTCGTCGAGAACGCTTGCGAAATCGCGCGGAGCGCGCCGTCCCATGTGGCCCCGTCCGTCCCTGAGAAGATCCGATCGCAGGCTAAAACCGGCGGCGTTAAGAAAAGTCTTCCGGCGCGGCGAAAAATTTAAGCGAATCGAGGCCTCTTCTTCCGGCACGGGCCGCACCGCCTTCAAATGCCCACCTTGCGTGCTATCCTCGCGCGCATCTGGCGCACGATCCGCGGAGCATTCCGATGAAGCGACACATTCTTCTTGCGGCGATGGCCTCGTTCTGGCCGGCGCAGCCTCTTTTCGCGGCCGAGCCGGCCTATCTCGACGACCGCTCGACGCCTCAGTCGCTGGTCCGCTCGCTCTACAATGCGATCAACCGGCAGGAATACGCCCGCGCCTATGCCTATTTCGACCCACCTCCGGCCGAGACGCTGGACGCTTTCGCCGAAGGCTATGCCGATACCGCCGGCGTGGATCTCGTCACCGGCACCGCCTCGGAAGAGGGCGCGGCGGGCAGCATCTACTACGCGCTGCCCGTCGCCATCCGCGCCCGCCATGATGATGGCGGGGAAGAAATCTTCGCCGGCTGCTATCAGCTTCGCCTGATCCAGCCCAGCGTGCAGACGACGCCGTATCAACCGCTTTTCATTGAAGAGGGCGCGCTGGAACCGGCCGAGGCTCCGCTGGAGGAAGCGCTGCCGGAAAGTTGCGGCGACGGCACTCCCGTCGAAGCGCGGGATGCCAGGCTCGAGGAGGCGAAAGCGCTGTTTACCAGCCTCTACGCCGACACCTGCAACCTTGAAGCCGCGGGAGAGGAAGCGCCGGAAAGCCATGTCATCCGTTTCAACCGCATGGACGACCCCGCGGATGCCCCGCAGCGGGAGGCGCGGCTCT
The DNA here is from genome assembly GCF_042660605.1 of Nitratireductor sp. GCM10026969. Classification (NCBI taxonomy): domain Bacteria; kingdom Pseudomonadati; phylum Pseudomonadota; class Alphaproteobacteria; order Hyphomicrobiales; family Phyllobacteriaceae; genus Nitratireductor; species Nitratireductor sp. GCM10026969. Next base: position 9,495 of record NZ_JBHSUM010000046.1, on the reverse strand, counting down.
TCCGCTTCCTGTGCGAGCGCGGCGCCTACAACGAGATCCACGTCTATTTTCTTGCCAATGAGGGCGGCGAACTGCTGCCCCTGCGATTCGCCACCCCGGAGCTGGACATCCGCTACGAGAACGACGATCCGGCGGGGCGCGTGGAAGACTTGCGCGTGATCGGCTATACCGCCGACGACCTTCTGGTGAACTCGCGCTTCGATCCGGATACGTTCGAACTCGTCTCCGATGCCAAATGGCGCGGGACCGGCGACGCCTCCTCTTCCGCGATCTGGCTGTTCCGCTCCGGCGTCTTCACCCTCGTCAAATATGCCGTGGACGCCTCCTACGACGGGGAGGTCAACCCGGAGGTCGTGCTCGACTTCCACACCGGGCCATAGCGGATCACCCGCCCGCCTTGGAGACGAAATCGGCAGCCATCCGCATCTCGCGCAGCGGGCGCACGCGGGCAATGCACTCGGCGTAGATCGGGTGGGCCTTGTAGGCGGCGAGCGCCTCCTCGTCGCGGAACTCGCCATAGACGACCACGTCCACCTCTCCGCCGATCTGATCGACCTTGCGGTTGATGCCGACCTCGAAAAAATCGCTGTGGGGAATCCGGCCCAGCATGCCGAGTTCCTCCGCGATGCGCTCCACGTCCTCGCGCTTCCTGGCGCTGAAGAAGACGATATGACGAATCATGTTCTGTCTCCCGGAATTCGTCGGCAACCTCACGCTGCGAGATAAAAAGTCAACATACACACTGCCGCGCCGGTCCTGCATGCTTCTTGCAGACGAAGCGACGGACCGGGCGCGTCAGGCCATTTCCGGCTTGATGCCGATCGCCGTGCGGTCGATTACCTCGCGCAGTGCAAAGGAAGAGTTGATCTTGATGACGTGCGGCATGCCCGTGAGCCATTCCTTATGGATGCGCTCGTAGTCTTCCAGATCGCGCGCGGCGATCCGCAGGATGTAGTCGTACTCGCCCGACATCAGATGACAGGAAAGCACGTTCGGGCAGCGCTTCACCGCCGCCTCGAACTCGGACAGCGTCTTTTCGAATTGCCCGGACAGCGAGATATGCACGATCACCGTCATCTTGTGGCCGAGCGCGGCATTCGACAGCCGCGCGTGATAGCCCTTGATGATGCCGGCCTTCTCCAGATTGTCGAGCCGGCGCGAGCAGGCCGACTGCGACAGGCCGACCCTTTCGGCCAGCGCTGCGTTGGAGATGCGCCCGTCCTTCTGAAGAAGGCTGAGTATCGCAACATCGATCCTGTCCAGCGGCATTTTTTCAGATGCCTCTGCAGCAGGAAAACTCCGTTTGTCGGATCATTTTCGCTCTTTCCATCATATCCTGTCGATTTAGCGCAAGGAATATCGAAATTTCACGCGGAACGCAAATGCATTCGCAAGGACATGCGAGCCTGTCTGTGGTTTTCTAACAGAATACCAATTTTCCTCGCAGGGAGATCGAGGCGATGCGTGTTGGTTGCCCGAAGGAGATCAAGAACCACGAATACCGCGTCGGTCTGACGCCGGGGGCCGTGCGCGAATATGTCGCCCACGGCCATGACGTGCTGGTGGAAAGCGGGGCCGGTGCCGGCATCGGCGCCGACGACAATGCCTATCGCGCCGCCGGCGCGGCGATCGCCAAGTCGGCCGAAGAGGTCTTCGCGCGCTCGGACATGATCGTCAAGGTCAAGGAACCGCAAGCCTCCGAGTGGGTGCAACTGCGCGAGGACCAGATCCTCTACACCTACCTGCACCTCGCCCCCGATCCGGACCAGACAAAGGGGCTGGTGGCATCGGGCGTGACGGCGGTGGCCTACGAGACGGTGACGGACGAGCGCGGCGGGCTGCCGCTTCTCGCCCCCATGTCGGAGGTCGCCGGACGGCTTGCGATCCAGGCCGGCGCGACCGGCTTGCAGAAGGCCAATGGCGGACGCGGCGTTCTGCTCGGCGGCGTGCCGGGCGTCCTTCCGGGCAAGGTGGCGATCATCGGCGGCGGCGTGGTCGGTCTCAATGCCGCCAAGATGGCGATCGGTCTCGGCGCGGACGTCACCATCATCGATCGCTCGATCCCGCGCCTGCGCCAGCTCGACGACATCTTCAACGGCCGCGTGCACACACGCTATTCTACGGTCGAGGCGGTGGAGGAGGAATGCTTCTCTGCGGACGTGATCGTCGGTGCGGTGCTCATTCCGGGTGCTGCGGCACCGAAGCTCGTCACCCGGGAGATGCTATCGGGTATGAGGGCCGGGGCCGTGCTCGTCGACGTGGCGATCGACCAGGGCGGCTGCTTCGAGACCTCGCACCCCACCACTCATTCCGAGCCGACCTTCGCGGTGGACGGCATCATCCACTATTGCGTGGCCAACATGCCGGGCGCAGTGCCGGTCACCTCCACCCATGCGCTAAACAACGCCACGCTCCACCACGGCCTGCAGCTCGCCGACAAGGGCCTGAAGGCACTTGCCGACGACCCGAACCTGCGCAACGGCCTCAACGTCCACCGCGGCCGCATCACCAACCGCGCCGTGGCCGAGGCACTGGGCTATGAGATGTCCGAGCCGAGAGCCGCCCTGGCCGCCTGAGGCGGGCTTTCTTTCAGGCGCGCTCGAGGCGGCACTGGTAACAGTTGTAGCGCGCCGAGCGCAGATGCAGATAGGCGGCATCCGGCCACTGAAGGAGTTCGTGCGCACGCGTGCAGACATGCTGCGTCGGCACCACGCCACCGGTGCCGTAGACAATCCGGTCGTCCTTGCCATAGCCGCGCATGAGGAATTCCGTCGAAGCGCGGAAGATCTCCGGCATCACGTCCCCCTCCTCCGCCCGCAGGCATTCCTCGGCACAAAGGAAAATCGGCCCGGTTTCCGCATAGGGCTGCAAGCGTGGAAACGGCCGGTAGGCGAGAACCAGATAGGGCTTTCCCGCCGAAACGTTGCGCAGGCAATGGCGGCAGGGCACGCCGTCGCCGTTCGAGATCCGGCGCTCCGGCGGATCGCCATAGGCGTCGGGTTCGCCAGCCTGGAAGGCCCGCGCCTCTTCCGTGGACACCGCAACGAATCGGATGAGGGCCATGCTTCTTCTCCCTGTTGCCTCGGAGAAGGCTAGAAGCATGTACGGGGCAAAACCACCCGATTCCGGATCGCCCGCAACACTGCTGTACCTATTTTGCTAGGTGGTTCCACGTGCTGGAAGATGCCTCAGCGCAGCAGCACCTCCGCGCGCTTCTCGGGCGTCATCTCCGGTACGGTCTCCTCGCGCCGCCAAATCGGCGCGAAGCCCATCTTCTGGTACAGCCCCAGCGCCGCCGGGTGGTCCAGCGTGCAGGTCTCGACGGTCACGAACCGGGGATCGTGCGCCCATGCCGCGCGGATGGCCGTTCCCAGGAACCAGCGCCCCAGCCCCTTGCCGATCGCGTGCTCGATCAGGCCGAAATGCACCAGCCGGCATTCCTCCGCCGACAGGAGCCGCAACTCGAAAAATCCGGCGGGGCAGCCGTCCATATAGAGCGTGCGGATGTCGGTCCGCGCGCTGGAAAGCCGTTCCGAAAGGTCTGTATCGGACAGGGTGAGCGCGGCCGTCCAGTTCCATCTGCGGCCCACGCGGTCATAGAGATAGCGGTAGAAGTTCAGTGGCATGGCGTGACAGCGCAGAAGTGCAAGCTGCGGCCGCGCGGGCGCGGGCGGATAAGACCGCGGCGGCTGCGTCATCTGCAGGCGTGTCACGGTTGCATGCAGTTGTCCCTGCGTGGTGGCTTGGGCGTTCATTCGCTCCCCGTAGCAACAGGTGTGTCGTTCCGCGCGCCCCACTCGCTCCACGAGCCGTCATAGAGCCGGTTGTCGTGATGGCCAAGCGACTCCAGCGCAAAGGTGATGGCCGCGGCCGTCACGCCGGAACCGCAGGAGGTCACGACCGGCCGGTCGAGATCGAGGCCTGCGCTTTCCAAATGCGCCCGCAAGCGGTCGAGCGGCAGCAGGCTGCCCCCTTTGGAAAGGGTCGTCGTCGGCACGTTGCGTGCGCCCGGCATATGGCCGGAGCGCACGCCGGGCCGTGGTTCCGGCTCCGCTCCGGTGAACCGTCCCGCCGGCCGCGCGTCGGCGATCTGCGCCTTGCCCGTCTCGACGATCCGCCGCATATCGGCCAGCGAGGCCACCCGGCTTTCATCGAAATTCGAGATAAAGGTGGTGGGGGCTATCTTGGTCGGCGCATCGGTGACCGGCCGACCTTCCGCTCGCCAGCGGTCGAAACCGCCATCCAGGAGATAGACCTTCTCCGCGCCCATCACCCGGAACATCCACCACACGCGGGGCGCGGAAAAGAAGCCCGGCCCGTCATAGACGACGATCGTGTCGTCATCGGAAATGCCCATGCTGTTGACGAAACGCTCGAAGGTGAGCGGGGCCGGCAAGGCGTGCGGCAGATCGGAATCGGGGTCGACCACAAGGTCATGGTCGAAGAAGACGGCACGGGGGATGTGCGCCGCCTCGAACTCCGCTTTCGCGTCGCGCCCCTGCGCCGGCAGATACCAGGAGCCGTCGACGATCGACAATCCAGGCTCGTGAAGGCGTTCTTCCAGCCAGTCGGCCGAGACGACGAAAGGGCTTTTCTCGCTCATGGGTTCATTGCACTCCGGCGGGTGATGAAGGCCGTCCCCGGCAAACATAGGAAGCCGCTGCAAACGACAAGGCAGCGAGGGCTGCTCAGCCGGCCGGCAGCGGGCCGAAACGGATGCGGAAGCGGCGGTTTTCGCGGCCCTTCTTTTCAATCTTGCCGATATGGATCGCACCGATCTCGCCCGTACGCGCCACATGCGTGCCGCCGCAGGGCTGGCTGTCGATGGAAGCATCTTCGCCGATGCAGACGAGGCGGATGCGACCGGCGCCCGAAGGCGGGCGCACATTCTTCGATTTCACGAGCCCCGGATTGGCCGCCAGGTCCGCCTCGCTGATCCAGCGCGTGAAGACCGGATGGTCCGCATCCACGAGCTCCATCAGATTCTCCGTGACGCTTTCCTTGGTGAAGCCGGTCTCTGGAAGATCGAAATCGATCCGCGAATCATCCTCGCCGACAGACGCGCCCGTGATCGGGAAGGGGCAGATGGCGCTCAAAAGATGACAGGCCGTGTGCATGCGCATCAGCCGGTGGCGGCGCTCCCAGTCGATCTCCAGCAGCACCCTTTCGCCGGGCTCGGGCAAGGCCGCGCCGGCAGCGGGCACATGGATGATCTCGTCCTTGGTGTGCCCCGTCACCGTCGCGGCGATCGTGACCGCCGTTCCGTCGGCGCGCGTCAGCACGCCGGTATCGCCCGGCTGACCGCCGGAGGTGGCGTAGAAGACGGTGCGGTCGAGAATGATGCCGCCCCGGTCGTTGATGCCGAGAACCGCCGCCTCGGCCGACTTCAGATAGGGCTCATCCCGAAAAAGCGCTTCTGTCCGTGACAATTGTTCCACAACAGGCTCCCTGCACTTCGGCGAATGCGGATCGCGCCGAAACCCTACTGCCACCGGACACACTTTGGAAGCGGGGTGTTTTCAATTCCCGTGCAAGCTGTGGCAGAATGTCTGAGGCAGGGCGCGCTGTTCTGATTGGTCCCAAGGAGGGGGAGCCATGATGCACCATTTCGAGAAGCTACGGATCGGGTTCTGTCTTGCGGCTGCTCTCGTAATGACCGGCTGTTCGATCGAGCCGCGTGCCCCCGGAGCCTTTTATCAGGCCGAAACCGACCTGGCCGGCTCGCCCGGGGAAATCATCCGCGCCGAACCCTTCTATGGCGCACCGAAGGGCGCCCGCGCCTGGCGCGTGCTCTACCGCTCAACCGGCCTGAGCGGCGAGCCGATCGCCGTTTCCGGCGTGATCGTGGCGCCCGGCGAGCCGGCCGAAGAACCGCGAAAGGTCGTCGCCTGGGCACATCCGACGACGGGCGTCGCCGACCGTTGCGCCCCGTCCCTCGACGCAAGCTTCTTCGCCACGGTCCCGCAACTCGAGAGTTTCCTGCAGCGCGGCTATATCATTGCCGCCACGGACTATCCGGGCCTCGGAACCGCCGGCACACACCCCTACCTCGTCGGTCTGAGCGAAGGGCGCGCCGTGCTGGATTCCGTCCGTGCGGCAATGCAGTTGCCCGATGTGAACGCGGCGAACGAGTTTGCCGTATGGGGTCATTCGCAAGGCGGCCACGCGGCCCTTTTCGCCGGGCAACTGGCGGCGGATTATGCACCGGACCTGAAACTTTCCGGCGTCGCGGCGGCGGCGCCTGCAACCGACCTCGTGGCACTCTTCAAGGACGACATCTCCATGAAGGCGGGCAAGGTGTTGACGGCCTATGCCATATGGTCCTGGAACCGCATCTACGACGCTCCGCTCTCCGGATTGATGGACGAGGCCGCGATCTCAGCCATGGATCGGCTGGCGAAGGACTGCCTCGAAGGCAAGCTCCAGGGGCTCGTGGTAGCGGAACGGGAACGCGGTATCGACCGCGACTTCCTGCAGACCGACTTGACGGAAGTCGCGTCTTGGAAGTCCCTTCTTACCCGCAATTCCCCGACTCCGGGCCTGACCGGCGCACCGGTTCTCCTCGCGCAGGGAACGGCCGACCCGGTTGTTCAGCCGGCTGTGACGCTCGGTTACGCCCGTGCCGCCTGCCGCGCCGGCACTCCCCTTCGTTTCATTCTGCAAAAGGATGCGGACCATCTCGGCGTCGTCAAACAGGCAGGCGCGAGCGCCGCTGCCTGGATCGCCGACCGCCTCGAGGGCGCCACACCGCCATCGGATTGCAACGATCTGCCGATGCTGCCGGCATCCGGCTAGCTTGCCGGCACTTCCTCGAAGGGGACGGCAATATCGGGCTGCTTTTCCATCCAGTCCGGCACCGGCAGGTCTTTTTCGCGTAGGAAGGCCGGGTTGAAGAGCTTCGACTGATAGCGCGTGCCGTAATCGGCGAGCACGGTGATAATGGTATGCCCGGGTCCCATATCCCTGGCGAGGCGGATGGCGCCGGCGATGTTGATGCCGGTCGAGCCGCCGAGGCAGAGGCCTTCCTCCTGCACCAGGGCGAAGACGATCGGCAGTGCCTCGGCGTCGGTGATCTGATAGGAGAAATCCGGCCGGAAGCCGTCGAGGTTCGCCGTAACCCGTCCCTGACCGATCCCTTCCGTGATCGAGCTTCCCTCCGATTTCAGTTCGCCGGTGGTGTAGTAGCTGTAGAGTGCCGCGCCCATCGGATCGGCGAGCGCGATCTTGATGTCCGGGTTCTTCGCCTTCAGCCCCTCGCCCACCCCGGCGAGCGTGCCGCCGGTGCCGACGGCGGAGACGAAGCCGTCCACCTTGCCGTCGGTCTGGCGCCAGATCTCCTCGGCCGTCGTGGCGATGTGGCCGTCGCGGTTGGCGACGTTGTCGAACTGGTTGGCCCAGATGGCGCCGTTCGGCTCGGTGCGGGCAAGCTGTTCGGCCAGTCGTCCGGAAAGCTTCACGTAATTGTTGGGGTTCCGGTAAGGCACCGCCGGGACCTCGATCAGCTCCGCACCGAGAACGCGCAGGGCATCCTTCTTCTCCTGGCTCTGGGTCTCGGGGATGACGATGATCGTGCGGTAGCCGAGCGCCTTTGCGACCAGGGTCAGGCCTATGCCGGTATTGCCGGCCGTGCCCTCGACGATCACGCCGCCGGGCCGCAGGAGCCCCTTCCTCTCCGCGTCACGGATAATGAAAAGCCCCGCCCGATCCTTGACCGACTGGCCGGGGTTCATGAATTCCGCCTTGCCGTAGATCGCGCAGCCGGTTTCCTCGGAAGCGCGTCGAAGGCGGATGAGCGGCGTGTTGCCGATGGTTTCGATGACCGATGGCTGCATGGAAGTTCCTCAACTGTATGTGAGGAAACTAGAAACCGCCGCCCGGCCTGGCAAGGCGCATTTTTGCGCCGTGGCGGCGGGGGCTGGCATATGGTTCGCCCGCTGTGAAGCAGCGAAAGACGGATTTTCCGCCGGTCTACCGCTCCGCCAGACGGACCGAGGCGCGTTCGGGACGCGCATCGCGCGAGAGGAGATAAACGAGCGCAGCACTCGTCATGGCGATCGCATAGGAAGCGAAAAGAACTTGATAGGCAGCGGCCGGCTCGCCGGGCACCGTCGCCGCCGTGACGACAGCGCCCGCCAGCAATTGCGTGACCCCGGTGCCGCCGATGGAAAAGAAATTGAGAAGCGTGACGCCCCGCCCGGTCAGATGCGCAGGAAAAAAGGCACGGCCATGGGCGATCAGCAGGCCATAGCTGCCGCCGGCCAGCCCGACGACGACCATCGCCACCGTCGTTGGCGTGATCCCGGCCTGCGGAAACGTGGCCAGCCAGACAAGACCGACGACGCTCATGACAGCGCCACCGAAAGCAATCCACTTGCGCGTCCCGAAGATCGTGTCGAGCGGCCCGTAGACAAAGGCGCCCGCCACCATGGCGAATGCCATGAACAGGGTGACGTTACCGATGAGCAGCGCCTCGGCGCCATAGACGTCGGCCAGGAAAGGCCCGGCCCACAGCCCGCGTATTCCGGCAGCAGCGGCGGTACAGAGCGCGACCAGCGGAAAGATGGGCCACAGGGCGCGCAGCCGCAAAAGCTCCAGATAGCCCTTGAGCCCCGCAGAACCCACGCTCATATGCTCGACGGCCGGATCACGCACGAAAGCCCGGATCGCCGCGGCGACCAGAAGGGTCGCCGCACCGATTCCGAGCATCACGTTGCGCCACCCGAACGCCTCGGCGGCAGCCGCGAGCGGCGAGGTGCCGAGGACATTGCCCATCATGCCGACGGCCATCAGCCAGGAGGTGAGCACCGCCAGACGAGCTGGCGAGAAGGTCTTGGCGAAAATGAAGACCGAGGCCATGAGAATGGGCGCGCAGCCCATGCCGATCAGGGCCATGGCGGCGATCACCATCCACGGCGCGACGGCCAGGGCCAGAAGCACGGAGCCGCCGCCGGCGCACAATGCCAGCATCAGGCTGGCGGTGCGCTTCGGTCCGTAGCGGTCGAGCCAAACGCCGACGGCGAACTGCATCAGCGCGAAGACGACGAACCAGACGCCCGAAGCGGCCGACAACTGCGCCTTGGTGGCGCCGAGTTCCGCCGTCAGCGCCGGTGTGAGAACGGCGAGAGATGTGCGATAGAACTGCGAGAGAACGTATGCCGCCGCCAGGGCGGCAATGCCTGCCATCGATCAGCCTCCTGCCCGCTACCGCCCGCGGCTTTGCGCCGCAAAGGCCAGTCCCGCGCTCGATTAGGATCGCACCCTCCGCAGGACGGCAGGTGGTCTAGCGCGGGGGGCGGGAACAGGCAATTGTGCCAGGCACTCCGGGACAGGTGCCAGCAGGGGCGGCCGCAGAACGGCCGCCCTCGGGATCTTTACGCTGCCTTCGCGCCGAAGCGGACGGCACGGCCTCTCGGCCTGCGGCGATTGCGTTTCGCCTGCACGGGCTTTGCCGCCCGCCTGTCGTCCGACTTGGCGGCACCTGCGCCCTCGCCCGTG
>NZ_JBHSUM010000045.1:0-29102 GCF_042660605.1 Nitratireductor sp. GCM10026969 | reverse complement strand
CACGCTCGTGTGGGTGCGCCGCTACGACCTGGCCGAGTTCGCCGTCGTCCTCGAGCCCGAGGAGCCGCTCGCGGAAGCGCGCCGCGCCCTCTATACCGGCGCAAATGCGCTCGCCGATGCGCTCGCCGTCCACGCTCCGCCGGAAAAGCCGATCACCTTCGACTGGCCGGACGCGATCCGAATCGACGGCGTGCTCGTCGGAGGATGCCGGCTCGGCTGGCCCGAGGGGGTGCGCGAGAACGAAGTCCCGCCCTGGCTCATCTTTTCCGGCATGGTCCGCACCGTGGCGCTGCGCGCCGCCGAGCCCGGTGCCCGTCCGCACAACGGAGCGCTGGAGGAAGTGGGCTTCGAGATGCTCGATGCGGGCGAGATCGTCGCGAGCTTCGCCCGGCACCTCATGCACGGCTTCCACGAATGGAGCGAGGCTGGGTTCACACCGGTCGCCAAGGGCTGGCTCGACCGCCTGCCCCGGAAGGAGAACCAACGCGTCCGGCTGGCCGACAATGGAGACCTCCTGCTTTTCCGGGCGGCCGACCTGCAGCCCGCCGAACGGCGGAACCTGAGAGGCGCACTTGTCAGGCCTTCCTGGCTCGATCCGGCTACGGGGGCACCATGGCTGTAAAATTGCCTCGGACGATCCGGCTCGATCCGTCGGACACCTTTGTCTACAATCGCGCGGCTGAACCGGGAGAATGGGCGGTGACCGGCACTTTTCTGTTCTTCGGCGTCGATACGGGCGGCCTTGCCGGCAAGGAGCGCCAAGCCTTCCGCGCCGGTTTCCTCGGCATCGACAGCTTCGGCTGGTCCACCCTCGCCGTCGTGACGGAAGCGAGCGCCGAGGAGCGCACGGAGGCCGTCGAGCGGCTGTCGGAGCAGCTCGTCACCCACTGCGGCGCGCCCGACATGGATCGCGCACGCGCGGCAGCCGAGGAGGAAATCGACTTCGCCCAGTCGCTCTGCGATCACCCGCCGAACACGCTCCTTGGGATTCAACGGACGAGCGAGGGGGACGGTATTCGGGAGAAATTCCGCACCCTGCACCGGAACGCCAGCCGGCTCGAGCCCATCAACGCCTTCCGCGTCATCGAGGTCGAAGAGGAGGAGGAGGAGATGCAACTCGACGACATCGATCTCCACGCCATGGCAAGGGAGCAAAAATGAAGGATTTCTGGGTCGCCTCCGGACATCATCTCCTCGACCGGGACGAGGCGGGGCGGCTGCTCGTCACCGATGCGTTTCTGAAGGCCTATCTCGCGCGGCCGGAGCTGCTGCCGCCCGAAAATGCCTGCGAGGCGGAGCTGCGGCTGCATCACGAGCTCTTGATGCACCATCCGCGCCGGCCGGTGACCGGTGACGAGATCGCCGCGATGGAGGACGCGGATGCGCGCGAGAACTGGACGTTCATGATCGCCTTCCGCGACCTTCTGCTTTCCGCACCCAGCCTTGAAGCGGCCTACCTGAAGCTGGTGCGCGGCTCGGCAGAAAATACCCCGCCGCTCTTCATGAACCAGCTCGCCCAGGTGGTGCTGCGCAATGCGCTCGACGGCGAGCAGGACCCTTATGTCCTGCGCGCCGCGGAACTGTTCTTCCGTCCCCAGCGCGTGACGTTCCATGAGGGAACGGTGCTCCTTGCCGACGCCGAAGCGGTCGAACTGCACGAGCAGAACCGCCACGCCTCGCCACTCCTCAACATGCTTGGCGGTCCTGCCGTCACCGAGCTCGACATCCTGGATGAGGCGAACGCGGCGGGTTACTTTGCCCGGAGCGACGCCTTCGATATGGTGCTCAATCTCGGCGGCGACGGTCTGGCGCGCCGTGGTCTCGCGACCGCGATGGCCGCCTGGATACGTCATCTCCTCGCTGTCGAGGTGGAGATCGAGCCGGTCGACCGGATCGAGGACGAGAGCTGGACCTGGTTCGTCGGTCTCGATGCCGAGGCCACCCGGATCGGCAACACGCTCTGGAACGGGCACGAGCTCGAATCCGAGCCGGCGGAGCGCGTCATCGCACTGTTCCGGCTCGCCTTCTCCGACACGCGCGAAGTGATCCCCGAGGTTGGAACGCGCCCCGTCTGGCTGATCCTGGCGATGATGCCGGACCGGACGATCCGCATGAAGCCGCAGAATCTGATCGCCGGATTGCCCTACCGGGTTGCCGCACCGGCGAGTTGAGGAACCACGATGATAACAGAGGTGACGGAAGTCGGGGTAATCGTCGAGCGGCGGGTCCTGAAGAACCCGTGGGCCGATCATGCCTGGGTGCCTGTCGCGGTGCTGGCCGGCGCGCCGGCCGCCGCGCCCTGGACAGTGCTCAGCGAAACCCCCGAGGCGACGCGCTATTTCGCCGGCGCCTTCCAGCTTCAACTATTCGCGTCCGAGACCGGAATGTATCGTGACAATCTGCATTCGAGGCAGCCGAGTCTCTGGATCTCGCTCCGCCCTTCGCGCACGCCGCCCGGCGTCGCGCTCCACCTCGTGACCGCCGACCCGTCCGAAGCCGAAGCGCGGACGGAGCCCGGCACCGATATCATCGAGGCCGTTCCGATGCCGCCCGAGATCGAAAAGCGGCTGGCCGCCTTCGTCGCGGCGCATCACGTCGAGCGCCCCTTCGTCAAGCGCAAGCGCGACCGGCCCGATATAGAGGCCATGGCAAAAAAGGTCCCAGGCAAATGACCAGCCGCGACGACAATCCCCTCGCCCGCTGGTCGCGCCGAAAGCAAGCGGCGCGGAAGGCCGAGGCTCCCGCCCCGGATGAGGCAAGGGACGCGGTTCCGGAGGAAGAAGAAGAAGAAGAACGGGTCGAAGCCCAGTTCCCCGCAACGGATCCCGATGCTGCCGAGCCTCCGGAGCCCCTTCCCCGTCTCGAAGACCTTACACCGGAGAGTGATCTTACAGCCTTCCTGCGCAAAGGAGTGCCGGCGGCGCTGAGGAACACGGCGCTGAGAAAAATGTGGTCGCTCGATCCGGTGATCCGCAACTATGTCGGTCCCGCCGAATACGCCTGGGATTTCAACAAGCCAGGCTCCATGCCGGGCTTCGGCCCTCTGGAGGCGGGCAAGTCGGTGGCCAATTTCCTGTCGAAAGTGGGCGGCTCCGACCCGAAAGGTGGGGCGGACGAGCCGGAAGAGCCGCCGAAACAGGAAGCACTTGCCCCCTCCGACCGGGAGGCGGCCGCTTCGCCAGGCGAGGTGGCGGAAGCCCCTGCTCCGGCCGAACCGGCCAAGCCTGTAGAACGGCCGGAAACGCTGCAATCCGAACTTTCGCAAAATGAAGTGGCGGAGGCCTCCCCCTCCGAAGACCCGGCACCTGCGGGATCGCATGAAGCATCGGCGCGCCCGCGCCATGGCGGCGCCTTGCCGCGGTAAGCAAGTCTATCAGCAAGAATATAATTTGACTATTAAAGTCAACTTTAGGCTTTTTCTGCACATAGCGTCGATGCATCGTCGCCGACTGCATGTTTTGCCGGAAAAATAGCCGCCATCTCTGCAGAAAACTTTATGTTCTGCTTGCAGCGCTCTCATTTGAGCCTTGCAATCACATCGATGTGGGTTTTTACTATCGGATGGACGGCGACTCCATAGAGGCGCGCGCCGTCAAGGTCGTAGCATGGACATGGTCTCAGGTCTGGAGGAAGCGATCAGGAAGGCGGGTGGCGTCGGCGCTTTTGCGCACGCGCTCGGATTGACCCCGTCTTCCGTGTCGGCCTGGCAAACGATCCCCGCCGAGCATGTGCTCGAAGTCGAGGCTGTGACCGGTGTCGCGCGGACAATCCTGCGTCCCGACCTTTATCCCGAACCGGCCGGAAGCGCCGCAGATGTCGACGAAGTCGATATGGCGCGCGCCCGGGAATACGCCCTGCTCGGCTCCCTTCTGCTGCGCGCCCCGAATGCGGACACCCTCGCCCGGCTGTCGATGCTCCAGGGCACGGACACGCCGCTCGGCGCGGCGCATATCGCGCTTGGGCAGGCGGCGAACGCTGCCTCTCCCGAAGCGCTCAGACGCGAATATTTCGACCTCTTCGAGGGGGTCGGACGCGGCGAGCTGCTGCCCTATGCGTCGTATTACCTGACAGGGTTCCTGAATGAGCGCCCGCTTGCCCGCTTGCGCGAGGATCTCAAGCGTCTCGGCCTGGAGCGCGCCGAGGGCCATTGCGACCCGGAGGACCATCTCGGCACGCTGTGCGAGATCATGAGCGGTCTGGCCGGGGGTCGCTTCGAAGCGTCCCCCGACGAAGAGCGCGACTTCTTCGAGCGTCATATAGCGCCATGGGCAGGACACTTCTTCGCCGATCTCGAAAAGGCGAACGCAGCGCGGTTCTACCGGGCCGTCGGCACGGTGGGACGACTGTTCATAGACATAGAAGCCGAGGGCTTCGCCATGGAGACGCGCCGCAGCGCGTAGGATCAACAGGAAGACGGGCGTCGAGCCGGACGACCGCATGGGAGGAAGTAGGATGCACGACAAGCAGCGGACGGCGATCAACCGCCGCAATTTCCTTCGTGCCTTCAGCGGCGCATCCACCGTCGCCGTCGCCACGGCCGCCGCAACGTTCACCGCGAGCGAAGCACAGGCCTACGATCCCGGCGAGGAGGAGACGGGTCCCCGCTACCAGGAAACCGATCACGTCAAGGCCTTCTACCGCGTGAACGGCTACGAGACGCTGGACAAGTGAGGCTGCCATGCTGACGAAGCGGAAGAACGGCCAGGCTGGCCAAACGAAACTGCAATCCCTTCTGGGCGCGGGCGGCGCGGCCCCCATCGACCGGCGGACCTTCCTGCGGCGCTCCGGACTCACCGTCGGCGGATTGGCCGCGATCGGCTCATTCCAGCTCGGCTCCGTCCGGAAGGCGGAGGCGATCAGCCCGCCGCAGCCCGGTGTGCCCATCGAGCTCAAGAAGAGCGTCTGCACCCATTGCGCGGTCGGTTGCACTGTGACCGCGGAAGTCCAAAATGGCGTGTGGACCGGTCAGGAACCCTCTTGGGACAGCCCGATCAACCGCGGCTCCCACTGCGCCAAGGGCGCAGCCGTGCGCGAACTCGTACACAGCGACCGCAAGCTCAAGTACCCGCTCAAGCTCGTCAATGGTGAGTGGACCCGGGTGTCCTGGGACGAGGCGATCGGCGAGATCGGCGACAAGATGATGGAGATCCGCGAGGCCTCGGGCCCGGATTCCGTCTACTGGATGGGCTCGGCCAAGTTCTCCAACGAAGGCACGTACCTCTTCCGCAAGCTCGCCGCCTTATGGGGAACCAACAACCAGGATCACCAGGCGCGCATCTGCCATTCGACGACCGTCTCCGGCGTGGCCAATACCTGGGGCTACGGCGCGATGACGAACTCCTTCAACGACATCCGCAACTCCAAGACGCTCATCATCATGGGCGGCAATCCGGCGGAGGCGCATCCCATCTCCCTGCAGCACCTGCTCGAAGGCAAGGAGCTCAATCACGCCAACTTCATCGTCATCGATCCGCGCTTCACCCGCACCGCCGCGCACGCGACCGAATATGTGCGCCTCAGGTCAGGCACCGACATCGCGGTGCTGTGGGGCATGCTCTGGCACATCTTTGAGAATGGCTGGGAGGACAAGGAGTTCATCGCCCAGCGCGTCTACGGCATGGACGAGATCCGCAAGGAGGTGGCGAAGTATCCGCCCGACGAGGTCGAGCGCATCTCCGGCGTGCCTGGCGAGCAATTGAAGCGCGTCGCCGAGTTGTTCGCCACGCAGAAGCCGGCCACGCTGATCTGGTGCATGGGCCAGACGCAGCACACGGTCGGCACCGCCAACGTGCGCGCAAGCTGCATCCTGTGTCTTGCCACCGGCAATGTCGGCAAGCCCGGCACCGGCGCCAATATCTTCCGCGGCCACGACAACGTGCAGGGCGCCACCGATATCGGGCTCGATGTGGTCACCCTGCCCTTCTATTACGGCCTCACGGAAGGCGCCTGGAATCATTGGTCGCGGGTCTGGGAGATCGATTACGAGGACCTTCTGTCACGGTTCGCCTCCAAGGAGATCATGGAGACGCCCGGCATCCCGCTGACGCGATGGTTCGATGCGACATTGCTGCCGAAAGACGAGGTCCAGCAGAGCGACAATCTGCGGGCCATGTTCGTGCAGGGTCACGCGAGCAACAGCATCACGCGCATTCCCGAATCCGTGAAGGGGCTGGCGAAGCTCGACCTCCTGGTCGTCGCCGATCCGCATCCGACCACCTGGGCTTCGCTCGCCGTCCAGGCGGGACGCACGGAGAACACCTACCTCCTGCCGGTGTGCACGCAGTTCGAGACCTCGGGCTCGCGCGTCGCCTCCAACCGCTCGATCCAATGGGGCGAGCAGATCGTTGCGCCCTCCTTCGAGCAGAAGGACGACTACCAGGTCATCTATCGCCTGGCGGAAAAGCTCGGGCTTTCCGAGCCGATGTTCAAGAACATCGCCGTCGAGGGCGACCGTCCGGTACCCGAGGACGTGCTGCGCGAGATGAACCGCGGCGGCTGGTCGACCGGCTATTGCGGCCAGTCGCCCGAGCGCCTCAAGGCGCATATGAGGAACCAGCACAAATTCGATCTGGTCACGCTGCGCGCGCCGAAGGACGACCCCGAAGTCGGCGGCGACTATTACGGCCTGCCGTGGCCATGCTGGGGCACGCCCGAACTGCGCCACCCGGGCACCCCGAACCTCTACAATCCGGATCTGCACGTCATGGATGGCGGCAGCCCCTTCCGGGCGCGCTTCGGCGTTGAGCGGGAGGGCGAAACCCTTCTCGCGGAAGGATCCTATACGAGAGGCTCGGAACTCACCGACGGCTATCCGGAATTCACCATGGCCGTCCTGAAGAAGCTCGGTTGGGACGCCGATCTGACGCCGGAGGAACTCAGCATCATCGAGGGCATCGGCAGCGACATCGACGCGGTCTCCTGGTCGACCGACCTTTCGGGCGGCATCCAGCGCGTCGTGCTCAGCCACGGCTGCCATCCTTATGGCAACGGCAAGGCGCGCGCGTTGGCGTGGAACCTGCCAGATCCCGTTCCCGTCCACCGCGAGCCTATCTATACGCCCCGGGTCGACCTGGTGGAGAAATATCCGACCCTTCCCGATGCCATGCAGTTCCGTGTGCCCAACATCGGTCACACGGTGCAGCAGGCGGCCATCGAAAAGGGTATCGCCCGGGATTTCCCGCTCATTCTCACCTCGGGCCGGCTGGTCGAATACGAAGGTGGCGGCGAGGAAACACGGTCGAACAGGTGGCTGGCCGAGTTGCAGCAGGAGATGTTCCTGGAGATCAACCCGGCGGATGCCGCCGAGCGCGGCATCTCCGACGGCAGTTGGGTGTGGGTGACCGGCGCCGAGAACAACTCACGAGCGCGGGTCAGGGCGCTGGTGACGGAGCGTGTCGGCCAGGGGGTGGCGTTCATGCCGTTCCACTTCGGCGGCTGGCTCGGGGGCGAGGACCTGCGGGCCAACTATCCCGAGGGCACCGATCCCTACGTCCTCGGCGAAAGCGCCAACACCATCACCACCTACGGATACGATCCCGTGACGAACATGCAGGAGCCGAAGGTCACGCTTTGCCAGGTCCAGGCGGCGTGAGTGGGAGGAAAAAATGGCCCGAATGAAATTCCTTTGTGACGCCGACCGCTGCATCGAATGCAACGCCTGCGTCACCGCCTGCAAGAACGAGCACGACGTGCCGTGGGGCATCAACCGCCGCCGCGTCGTCACCATCAACGACGGCAAGCCGGGCGAGCGCTCGGTCTCCATGGCCTGCATGCACTGCACCGACGCGCCCTGCGCGGCGGTGTGCCCGGTCGACTGCTTCTACACGACGGCCGACGCGGTGGTGCTGCACTCCAAGGATCTGTGCATCGGGTGCGGCTACTGCTTCTACGCCTGCCCGTTCGGCGCGCCGCAATATCCACGCACCGGCAATTTCGGCTCGCGCGGCAAGATGGACAAGTGCACATTCTGCGCCGGTGGCCCGGAAGCCGATTCCACCGAGGTCGAGTACGCCAAATACGGCGCCAATCGGCTGGCCGAGGGCAAGCTGCCGCTTTGCGCCGAAATGTGCTCCACCAAGTCGCTTCTCGCCGGCGACGGCGAGATCATCGCCGCGATCTACAAGGAGCGGGTCACGCAGCGCGGCTACGGCTCGGGCGCATGGGGCTGGCAGACGGCCTACCAGGAAACGATCACGGTCTAACGAAGGACCGACCCCGCAGAGACCCAAGGGAGGGTGGAGAAATGCAGGTCTTGAAGCGTTTTGGGCCGATCGGGCCGGCTCTCGCCGTGATCGTTCTGGCTTTCGGTCTGCTCGTCGCTCCGGCAGCAGCCCAGGAGGGCCCGTCCGGGAGCAATCCCACCGCCCAGTCGGTGAACGAGCAGCAACTCCTCCAGGAACTGAACAAGATCCAGGGTCGCGTGTCCATACCCGACGCCAACGCCGGGACGCTGGAACAGCCTCAGGGGCGGGGCTTCCGTGATTATCACGAAGGCGCCCTGCCCTGGATCGGCGGCATCGCCGTGCTCGGGATGCTCCTCCTGCTCGCGCTGTTCTATTTTGTCAGAGGCCGCATTCGCTTGCGGTCTCCGGAAGCGGGCGTCAAGATCCTGCGCTTCAACGCCCTAGAACGCCTGACCCACTGGATCACCGCGACCGCCTTCATCATCCTCGCCATCACCGGCTTGAACTTCATCTTCGGCAAGCGTCTGCTGATGCCGCTGATCGGACCCGACGCCTTCTCCGCGTGGTCCCAGTGGTCGAAATATGCCCACGACTTCTTCTCCTGGGCGTTCATGCTCGGCATTGTCGTCATGGCGGTCCTGTGGGTCTGGGACAATCTTCCCGACCGCTACGATGCCCATTGGCTCAAGGTCGGCGGCGGTATGTTCGACAAGACCAACCGGACGCACCCGCCGGCTACCCGGTTCAACGCGGGCCAGAAGCTCATTTTCTGGTCAGTGATCATCGGTGGCATCGCCCTTTCCGTTTCGGGGATATTCATGCTGTTCCCGTTCTCCTACGCCGATGTGAACGGGATGCAGCTGGCACAGACGATCCACGCCACGGTCGGGGTGCTGATGGTGGCCGTCATCATCGCCCACATCTATATCGGTACCCTCGGCATGGAAGGCGCCTACGAGGCGATGGGCTCCGGCACCGTCGACCTCAACTGGGCCAAGGAGCACCACAGCGTCTGGGTGGAAAAACAGGGCGCCAGGACCGAGCCGTCTCAGCCGTCCGCGCCGCCGACACCGGCCGAATAGCAAGTCACCCGGCGGTGAAACCATTCGCCGTGCACCGGCACCGGCCGGGCTGCGGTGGTGCCGGGGCAGACGAGAATCTGTTGAGCATTACGGCACAAAAGAGCGCGCCCTCCCCCGCCAACGGGGGGATAGGCGCAGGCACAAGCGCCTTTGCCGATCATCACTTCCGGTGACTTGCTGCAAGGCCGGCGCAGCCTTTTTCTCCCCCTTGGCGGGGGAGAAAGGAAGTTCTTGGGCTTAGCGCAGCTAATCCGTAGAATTTGCGAGAGAGGGGCCCTGGCGCGCACAGACGGCGCGATCAGGAAGACGGCTCCTCCGGCTCCGCTGAGGCGACGACGCCACTGTCGGGCTCTCCCGTCCAGGCGCTGCCCACGAGATTATGGCCGGGGTCGCCCACCCGTGTGCTGGGCGTGCTGTAGGCCTCCCATGACGGCGTCTGTTCCGAAGTCATGAAATAGCCGGCGCCGATCGCGATTGCGATGGCGACGACAATTCCCGTCAATATCATACCCATCCGGCTTCTCCCTTTTTCTCTTCCTCGAAGCGCCCCGCCCGGGCCGGACAGCCGATCATTGCTGCGGCTGCGTTTGCTGCGACGGAGATTCCGCCTCGTTCGCCTGCATTTGATATTGCAGATCAAGCGCCGTCAGCGCGAGCAATGGCGCCGGCATGGGAGCGCCGGCAAGCCTGAGCTTCCTGGCCGCATCCCGGCAAGCCTCAATGTCGTTGGCTTCGGCAAGTTGCTCGGCCCTGTCGAGATTCAGCGGCATGTTCTCCCCCGCTTCGACGGCCTCCGTGGGCACCGGTGCGCTCAGGCTGGAGGTCTGGGGCGCATTTTCCACATCGCCTTCCGCCGAGTCCTCGCTACTGGGTTCAGGCGCCTCATGGGCCGGGCCGCTTTGCCCGGTAGCCTCCTGCGCTGAACCGCCCTCGGAGGCAGGTTCCGGCGGCACGGCCTCGCCCGAGGCCGGCGAAGAATCCTCGCCCGTTCCAGCAGACTCATCCGTTGCGGCCGCAGCGGCGGGGGCGTCAGCCGGGGCATCGGGCTCCGGTGGGTTCTCCTGCACAAAGGCGAGGAGTTCCCGGCAGAGATTGGCAGGTTGTCCGGCCTCGGCCTGTTGCGAAGCCGTCGGGTCAGCCGGTGCGGTGGTCTCCGGCGTTGCGGATGCGGGAGCTTCTTCCTCCGGGGCAGCCGGTTCCGGCGTGGCATCTGTCTGTGCGAGCGCAGTCGACGCTGCCAGGGCGAAGATTCCCGTGAGAACAATCATTCTCATCGCATTGATCTCCTTCCTAAAAAATCTCCCGTTCCGCCGCCCGACTACAGTAGCCCAAAGTGTGCCTGAACGACAGCAAAATGAAAGGCGCACCCGGCTGATATGGTAGGGGATGAATGGTAAGCCACCAAGCAGGTGCGTTGAGGGTATACCGTCAGTCCGAAGGACCATCCCTCACCTGCAAGAGGCTGAAAAGCACCAAGGTTGTCAGCGTCGTTCCACCCCGCGGGGCTGACCGGCGATCTCCATCTCCAAGACGACCGAGCCAATGCACTTGCCGTGCCCGTCGAGCGCGAGCGACCGCGTGACGCCACCCCGAAGGTTGCCTTTCAGGACGAAGTTCAACGCCTGCAGTTGCGGCAGCGCAAAGCGCGTGACCTCGCAGGCATCCACATGCCCGACATGTGCGGCAACACGCTCCGCCGTCACCTCACGCTCGATCAGCGGCCAATCCTCGGGACGATAGGCGATAACCGAGATATTCGAGATATCGCCCTTGTCGCCGGTACGGGCATGGGCGATTTCGTGCAGCTTCATGGGACAATCCTCGCCTTGACCGTGAATAGCGGGCCCTAGGAACCGGCCCGTGTAAATTCAGCGCAGATATGCAGTGGCCTCCTCCAGAACCTCAGCACGCACCGCCACCTCCGCGGCGGGAATCAGGGTCGAAGCGATAGCCAGGATTTCGCGCACGGAACGGGTTACCCCGCCGCCACCGGCCGGACCGCAAAGGTAAAGGCTCTCGACTTCCTCGCCCACGCGTTGAGCCGTAGCTTCGTCCGCGCAGCGCGCGGCATAGCGCAGGCGGACCTCGGGCGGCTCCCAGGTTCCCGCACGAGGTCTCGGCAGGATCGAATCCAGACCGATCAAGTCGGCGCGATCCTCGCTGATCGATGCAGCGCAATCGGCAAGACGCTCGCGCAGCAATGCGAGCCCGAGCCGTCCGCGGGCCACGCAATTGGCGCCTGCGTAAGAAATCTGTCCCTCGCCGCGCCAGCTGTCGCGATACCCGACCGAAACCTTGAGCTGTCCGGTTGCTGCCATTCCGGAAGCACCCGAGACGGCAACCCGGTCGGGGCCGATCTCCTCAAGTGAAACGCCCGAGAAATCAGCGATGACGTCAGGTTGCAGGTAGCAGGCGGGATCGTGGATTTCGTAGAGTAACTGCTCGGTACAGGTGGCGCGGGTGACCATACCCCCCGTCCGTGGAAGCTTGGTGATGATCGCGTTTCCGTCTTCGGCAACCTCGGCCAGGGGAAAGCCGATATGGGCAAGGTCGGGCACGTCCTTGAACCCGGGATCCGCGAAATATCCGCCCGTCACCTGTGCGGCGCATTCCAGCAGGTGGCCGACCAGCGTTCCGCGTCCCAACCGCACCCAGTCATCCATCGCCCAGCCGAAGCGGTGCACAAGAGGCGCGAGGAACAGCGCGGGGTCCGAGGCACGCCCGCAGATCACCACGTCGGCGCCCGCGTCCAATGCATCGACGATGCCTGGAACGCCGATATAGGCGTTGGCCGAAACCAGCCGCTCGCCGAGCGCGCTGGCGGGCGCGCCGGTCTCGTCCAGAACGTAGCCCTGGATACGGTCGAGCACATCGTCGCCCGTGACCGCCGCCACGCACAGCGACAGCCCCAATTCACGGGCGATGGCGCGGGTGTGTTCAGCGGCGGCGCGGGGATTGGCGGCCCCCATATTGGTGACGATGCGCGTGCCGTTTTTCGCACAGGCGGGCAGCACTGCCCGCATCCGCCGGTCCAGCAAGGGGTCATAGCCGGCCCCCGGGTCGGCCAGCCGCGCTTGTTGGGCCAGCGCAACGGTTCGCTCAGCGAGGCACTCGAAGACCAGGAAATCGAGCTCGCCCCGCTCTGCGAGGTCGACGGCGGGGGCGATCCGATCGCCCTGGAACCCCGCACCCGCACCGATCCGCACGATGCTCATGCCAGTGCCTTTCGCCGGGTGCGCCCCATAGCGCGCGCACCCAGAAAAATCGCCAATGCGATGAACGGGGTGACGGGATGCGGCCAGATCGCCAGGGCGATGACCGCGATAAGAAGGACCGTATCGAGCGCCCGCCGCCCGATGAGCGGTGCGCCCGACAGAAGCGCCGGCACGGCGAGCACCAGGGCAAAGCCCGCGGCTACGGCCTCGACGATGTCCAGGCCACTGCCGCGCAAGGTCATTCCCGGATAGATGAGCAGCAGGAAGGGCACAAGATAGGTCACTGCCCCCAGTCGCACCGCTTCGCCCGCGGCAGGAAGCCAGTTGGTATTGGCGATGCCCGAGCCGACGAAAACCGCGACACAAACCGGCGGGGTGATGACCGAGATCGTGGCAAAGTAGAAGACGAAGAGATGCGCCGCGAGTGGATCGACCCCGACGGCGGTCATCGCGGGCGCCAGAACCGCGGCCACCAGCACATAAGCGGCGGTCGTCGGCAGGCCCATCCCCATGATGAGACAGACGGCACCGACGATCAGCGCCACCAGCACGACCGAGTCGCCCGCAAGCGTCACGATCAGCGAGGAAAGGGTGACCCCGATGCCGGTCAGGTTGATCATGGAGACGAGAACCTGCGCGCCGGCGAGCAGCACGCCGATAATGACCATGCCCTTGCCCGCGTCCTCGAGCCCGTTGACGATCCGTTTCACCATGTCGCGCGGCCGAATCCGCCCGGCCTGCGTAACGACGAAGGCGATGAGCAGTCCGACGATGCCGTAGAAGGCCGAAGTGGCGATCGAGCGCCCCAGCCAGATGCCGACACCCAGGCCGCCCAGCGCGGCAAGGATCGGCAGCATCCGGCGGGGCGCGGCGATGGTGCCCCAGGCGGGCAACTCTTCCTCCGGCACGATGGCAAGGCCCCTGCGCAGGGCGACGAAATGCACGGTGACGAAGACCGAGACGTAGAACAGCACCGCAGGCAGCACCGCGCCGGTGATGATGGTCAGGTACGGCACGCCCAGGATCTCGGCCATGACGAAGGCGGCGGCCCCCATGATCGGCGGCGCGATCTGCCCGCCGGTCGAGGCCACGGCCTCGACGGCCGCCGCGAAGGGACGCGGATAGCCGAGGCGGACCATCATCGGGATGGTGAAATTGCCGGTCGTTGCGACATTGGCGACGGCCGAGCCCGAGATCATCCCGAACATTCCACTGGCGATGGTGGCGATCTTGGCCGCGCCGCCGGGCTGGCGTCCGCCAAGCCGCATGGCAAGGTCCATGAACGCCTGGCCGCCGCCCGAATGCAAAAGCAGCGCGCCGAACAGCACGAAGGCAGCAATCACCGTGGCGGCAACGCCGGTAAGCATGCCCCAGATGCCGAGATCGCCCAGAAAGATCGTTTCGGTCACGAAAGCACTGTCGAAACCGCGATGCCCCAACGCGCCGGGCAGCAGATTGCCGAACAGCGCATAGCCGAGCCCCAGCACCACCAGCACCGGAAAGATTACGCCGACGGTGCGTCGCCCGAGTTCGAGCACCGCCAGCACCAGTCCCGCGGTCAGTGCCTTGTCGAGCGTGGTGGCCCAGGGCAGCGAGGTCATGATCGCGTCGTAGTACCAAACCACGTAGCCGCAGGCCGCCAGCGTCACCGCGTAGAGCGCAAGGTCGATGGCAAGTCCGAGCGGACGCCAGGGCTTCCCGGCGCCCAGCGGATAGAGCGCGAATCCCAATGCGGTCACCAGCGCGAGAAAGATCGCACGCTGGATCAATCCCTCGAAGGGGCCCGTGGCCGCGGTATAGAAAACAAAGGCTCCGACGAGGATCGCCAGCGCGCTCTGGACCCGCACCAGGGGCATGTCAGCCGCCGGGCTGCAGCTTGGCGGGAATTTCCAACCCCTGTTCCTCGAACCAGCGCGCAGCGCCCGGGTGCAGCGGTATGGTTCCGTAGTCGAGCGTCATCTGCGCCAGATCGGCTCCCTTAAGGCTGGCCATGGCGTTGGCCTGCGCGCTCTCGTCGGCCATGATGGCGCTGACGATCTGGTATGCGGTTTCCTCATCCATCGAGGCAGGCGCGGCGACGCCGACACCGAAGCTCCATGTGGAATAGGCTGGGATGCCCTCGGCCGCCCCCTCGGGGATTTCCACGACCGAGATGTCGGGCATCTCTTCGCGCAAGGTCTGGACCTGCTCGTCCGTCAGCCCGAGCACATCGATATCGACCGAGGTGGCGATATCCATGGTCGAGCCGTCGAGCTTCTGCCCGGCGCCCGATTTCACATAGCCCGCGACACGGTTATCCTTGATCGCGCCCACGATATCGGTGGTGGAGCCGCGCACGAAATCGGCCGTCAGGCCAAGTGTCTCGAAGACCGCCTCCGTCGTAGCCTCTGTGCTGGAGCCCTTGATGCCGGGATTGAAGCGCACGCCTTCCAGCCCCTCGAGGCTATCGACACCGGCATCCTCGCGCACCACGACATTCTGCGGCGCGTTCGTGTAGACCCAAAGCAGGCGCAGATCCTGCGGATTGCCGTCGAAGGCGTTGGTGCCGGTGACCGCGTGCTGGACCGTGTTGGTGGTCACAAGGCCGAGATCGACCTGTCCGCGCGCCATGCGGCGGATGTTGTCCATCGTGGCCCCTGTTTCGACCACCGAGGCGCTGAGACCCTCCGCATTTTCGTTGATAAGCTGGCCGACGGCGACGAAATAGCCGTAGTGGCTGGACGAGGCCGAGGTCGAGCCGATCAGAAGTTCCGTGTCCTGCGCCAGAGCGGGCATGGCAAGCGTGGTGGCCCCCAGAAGGGCGCAAATGGCGTGTTTCATTGATGTCCTCCCTTGAGGTCCCGAAGCCGGGATCGCGGCAGCAGCATGGCTCAAGACATTTGTTGCCAGAAGTGCGAATTGATGCATTATTCATGAATGGATCGCAATAATCCCACACTGAGTGATTTCCACGCGGTTCTCGTGCTGCTGCGCAAAGGGTCCTTTCGGACGGCGTCGGACGAACTCGGGCTCTCACCCTCGGCCGTTTCACGGCAGATCTCGGCGCTCGAGGCACGGCTCGGCACGCGCCTTTTCGACCGTGACACGCGCAACGTGGTGCCGACCGCTTCCGGCCGTGCGTTCGGCCGCGTGGCCGAGCGCATGGTAAATACCGCCGAGGATGTGATGGCCGAGTTCGACGCGCATCTTTCGGCGCGCAACGGGCGGCTGACGATTGCGGGGCTGCCATCGGTCACAGCGGGCCTTCTGCCGGGGCTGTTGCGCAGCTTCACCGCCGAATATCCGGACATCGACCTGCGTATCGTCGACGCACTTTCGGGCAGCGTGCTCGAGGCGGTCGAGACGGGGGCTGCCGACATAGGCTTTACCGCGGGCACGGTATCGGCGCGCAGCCGCCTTGCTTTCCAACCGCTGATGGACGACGCTTTCGTCGCCGTCGGCTCGCCGGGCGGACCGCTGTCGGAGGATCGGCCCTATCGCTGGGTGGAACTGGTCGGGATGCCCTTTATCGCCATGGCGCAGGGTACCAGCGTGCGCGAATTGATCGACGGCGCCTGTCTGCGCATCGGCCATACGCTTGCGCCGCGCTTCGAGGTGGCGCATCTCGCCACGGCCGGCGCGCTGGTGGCCGAGGGGCTGGGCATCACGGCACTGCCGACACTCACCCTGCCGGTGTTGAGGACCGAGGCGCTGATCCAGCGGCCGATCCCGGATTTCGGCGCCCGCCGCCGCATCGGGCTGGTGCGGCGATCAGGGCGTTCGTTGTCTCCACCGGCGCGTGCGTTCCTAGACCATGTACGCAAGTCCGGCATCGCCGAGCAAACGGGTTGAGCGGCGGCCCGGGACCTGTGGGCGGTTATGGCTGCGGCGCCGGTTCGGGGCCACACGTGGGAGGGGTAGGCAATATCACCGACGACGTCGTCGGGCATACGCGATCCAGCAAGATCGGCTCATATCGCGCCATCCGCCACAAGCTCATTCGAGTTCTAGTATTTTTTGAAACTGCTTCCGTAAGGGGCCGCTTGCCGTCAGCACCAGGGCTCCTTAGCCTCCCATCGCCTATTATGGAGGAGGCCCAGAATGAGGTTTCGTTCTGGATTTGACTGATACCTGGGATTACGCCGGGTGGTGCTGAGCACCCGATATGGGAGGAGAAATGCTCAAGAAATTCTTCGGGCTTGATGCGCTCGAAACGTCCGTGCGCACAGAGGTCGTCGCGGGTGTGACGACGTTCCTGACCATGTCGTACATCATCTTCGTCAATCCAGCCATCTTGTCGACGACGGGTATGGATCATGGTGCCGTATTCGTGGCGACCTGCCTTGCCGCGGCGCTTGGCACCCTGGTCATGGCGCTGTTGGCCAATTGGCCCATCGGCATGGCCCCCGGCATGGGACTTAATGCCTTCTTCGCCTTCACCGTCGTCGGCACCATGGGGTTCACCTGGCAGCAAGCGCTGGGCGCAGTGTTCATCTCCGGCGTAATTTTCCTGATCCTCACCGTCACCGGCATACGCCGCTGGTTGATCGAAGGCATTCCGCAATCCATGCGCTGCGGTATCGTCGCGGGCATCGGCATGTTTCTGGCGATCATCGCGCTGAAAAGCTCCGAGATCGTCGTCGCCTCGGAAGCGACGTTCGTTACGCTCGGCGAGCTTTCGGAGACCGGCCCGCTGCTCGCGATCCTCGGCTTCTTCATCATTGCCGCCCTCGACGCCTATAGGGTGCGTGGGGCGATCCTGATCGGCATCGTGGTCATCACCGCGCTTTCCATGCTGCTCGGCATCAACGAGTTCCGGGGCGTCGTCTCCATGCCGCCCAGCATTTTGCCGACCTTTCTGCAGCTCGACATCTGGGGGGCGCTGCATGGCGGTCTCCTGCACGTCGTCCTGGTCTTCGTGCTCGTCGAGGTGTTCGACGCCACCGGCACGCTGATCGGCGTCGCCAAGCGGGCCGGTCTGATGAACCCGGACAGGCCGAACCGTCTTGGCCGCGCCCTGATGGCCGACAGCACGGCGATTATCGCCGGCTCGGCTCTCGGCACAAGCAGCACCACTGCCTATGTGGAAAGCGCTTCGGGCGTGCAGGCGGGCGGCCGCACGGGGCTGACGGCGCTGGTCGTCGCGGCTCTCTTCATCGCCGCACTGATGTTCTCGCCGCTTGCCGGCTCGGTGCCGGCCTACGCCACCGCGCCCGCGCTCCTCTACGTGGCAGCGCTAATGATGCGCGAGATCACGAAGGTGAAATGGGAGGAGATGACCGAGTCGGTGCCGGCGGTGCTGACGGCCATCATGATGCCCTTTACCTACTCCATCGCCAACGGCCTCGCCTTCGGCTTCATCAGCTATGCCGTTCTGAAGGCGCTCACCGGCCGCTGGCGCGAGGTGCATCCGGCGACGTGGATCGTGGCGGCGCTGTTCATCGTGAAATTCATGTTCTTCTCGGAATAGGGAAAGGTCAAAACCCGGCACCGTTGAGAAGGCGGTGCGGGTCTCTATCGATGTCATCGCGGCGGCTCTCTGAATCCAAACGATGCCGCCGGGCGGCCAGCGCCAAGTGCGAACGTGCGGATTGAGCAGTTGAATGCCCCTCCCCGGCCCGGCCTGCTGAACCGGAGGACTACGCACCGGAGATGTGGCGCCCGAGCCGCACTGTTTCGCCAACAAGGAGCCTTAGGTCCTCGCGGCGCGTTCGATGATTGTCGATGGCAGCCCTCAGGCAGTGCTCGCCATGCACCGTCGTGTCGGAGAGCGCCGCCGTACCCAGCTCCTGCAGGCGCAACATGATCTCTATATTGAGCGCCTTCAGAGACTCGCCGTCCACTCCCTGCGGGCGGAAGCGAAAGCACACGATGTTGATGCTCGTCGGCGCGACCAGTTCAAGAAGAGGTTCGTTTCTGATCAACCGGCTGAGAAAAGCAGCTTGGGCAATGTTCTGGTCGATCAGTCGGCCGAACTTCTCCACGCCGTGCTCCTTCAGCGCCATCCAGACCTTTAAGGCCCGGAAGCCGCGGGTGGTCTGCAGGCCGTATTCGTGCAGCCATGCAGCGGACGCCAGGCCGCGCGGCGCCGATTCCAGATATTCAGGTGTCACTGCAAAGGTGTCTCGGTGAGCCGAAGCGTCCCGTATCAGGACGCAGCCGACCTCGAAGGGAGCGTGCAGCCATTTGTGGGGATCGAGCGCGATGGAATCGGCATGCTCGATACCGGCGACTCGGTGTCCGTTCTTTGGCGCAATGGCCATAAGCGCGCCGATGCAGCCGTCGACGTGGAGCCAGAGGTCCTCTTCCGCCGCCAGCCGGGGCAGGACCTGAAGATCGTCGATGGCGCCCGTGTTTACCGTGCCAGCCGTCGCGATCACGCACGCCGGGTGGAACCCACCGGCGCGATCCTCAGCAATCGCCCTCTTCAGGGCGGGTATTTCGATCCGCAGGTCTCGGTCGGTCGAGATCCGCCGCAGGGCCCGGTTCCCCAGTCCCAGCGCTTCCATGGCCTTGCGATGGCAGCTGTGAACCTGATCCGACCCATAGAAGCGCAGTGGCTTGTCGATGGCGGCGACACCAACGTCCCGCACGTCGACGCCTGCCTTGACGTTCCGAGCCACCGTCAGTGCGATGAGGTTGGACATTGAGCCGCCACTGGCCAGGGTACCGCTGGCCGATGCCGGAAAGCCCATCATCTGCTTGCACCAGTTCACCACCTGGCCGTCCAAAAGGGCAGCGGCATGGTTGCCGCCGCCGAGATTGGAGCCCTGGACCGCCGCCAGGAAATCCGCCAGCGCCCCGGTGAAGTTGCCCGCGCCCATGTACCAGGACCAGAAGCGCGGATGAATATTGCCCATCGGATAGGGCATCACATTCTCCGCCACCTCGCGGTAGACTTCGGCCAGCGGCGCGGGCGACCGCGGAAGGGAAGCCTCGAAGAAGGTCTTCACTTCCGGAGGCATCTCCTGCCATACGGGCCGTCTGCCGATATCACGCAGATAGGCGATGGAATCATCGACGATGCGGTGCGAGAGGGCCTGCACGTCACTCCAGTCGCCCGGGTCGAGCGTTTCTTCCGCCACATCCCGGGCGTTCTCCACATTGTTCACGGCTGCCTCCCTACCGTCTATCAAGCGGCGAACTGAAAGCCCGGCGTGGAGCGCGAGAGGGCGAGCTCCTCTTCATCCATATCCGCTTCGATCGTCTCGAAGAGCGGCGTGGTCAGATAGCGCTCGCCGGTGTCGGGCAGCATGCACAGAATGACGGAGCCCGAGGGCGCCCGCTCCGCAACCTGCCGCGCTGCGGCGAAGGTTGCGCCGCCGGAGATGCCGGTGAAGATGCCTTCCTTCTGCGCGAGCGCCTTGGCCCATTTTATGCCCTCGGGGCCGGCGACCGGTATCACCTCGTCGTAAAAGCGAGAGTCGATCGCCTCCTGAAGGACGTGCGGGATGAAATCCGGCGTCCAGCCCTGGATCGGATGCGGCTCGAAGGCCGGATGGCTGACGGCCGGCGCGCCGTCAGGCGCCCGTTCCTGGGCATGGCCGCTGCCGATAAGCTGGGCATTGGCCGGTTCGCTGAGCACGATCTTCGTCTCGGGGCGCTCCTTGCGCAACACCCGTCCGACGCCGGCGACGGTACCGCCCGTGCCATAGCCGGTCACGAACCAGTCGAGCCGGGAACCCGCGAAATCGTTGATGATCTCGCGTGCCGTCGTCGATTCATGGATGTCGGCATTGGCCTCCGTCTCGAACTGGCGCGCAAGGAACCAGCCATTGGCCTCGGCCAGCTCGACGGCCTTCCTGTACATGCCGAAGCCCTTCTCGGCCCGCGGCGTCAGCACCACCTTGGCCCCCAGCATGCGCATGAGCTTGCGGCGCTCGACCGAGAAGCTGTCGGCCATGGTCACGACGAGCGGATAGCCCTTCTGGGCGCAGACCATGGCAAGGCCGATGCCGGTATTGCCGCTGGTCGCCTCGACGACGGTCTGTCCCGGCTTCAGGGCTCCGCTACGCTCGGCCTCTTCGATGATGTTGAGCGCCAGCCGGTCCTTCACGGACGAGGCCGGATTGAAGAACTCTGCCTTCACATAGATGCTCGCGTGGTCCACGCCGAGATTGTTGATCCGGATCGCGGGCGTGTCGCCCACCGTATCGAGAATGCTGTCGAACAGACGGCCGCGGCCCGCTGTCGTTCGTATTGTCGCTGGAAAGGACATGAGAGCTATTCCTTGTCTGTTACGAATCCTGTTCCACTGGGATGTGCGGCGAGGCCGCCGGTTACGGCGACCTCGCTCTATCGGGGCTGCGCCCGGTTTTTCAGGCAAGCCGAGCATCATAGACCTAGTTTGTTCGCGGGTCGTCCCCGGGGTTTACATACTCCACCCCGAACGGGCCGATGCTGTTGAGCTGGACAACGGTCTCACGATCCGTCCAGGCGTAATGTGCCATGCCGACGGGGATGCGCACGAAGCTGCCTGGCTCGAGCAACGGTGCCGATTCCTGGTCGAACTCCTTTCCGGTCCCCATGCCGAATGCGCCGGAAATCACCGTCACATGCTCCTCCTTCGGATGCAGGTGCGGCGGTATTTTGTAGTTCGCGGGAAATTTCAGCCGGAGGACGAACTGGCCTTCCTCGGCCGGATTGCCATGAAGCACCGCGAATTCGGCGCCGTGCGGCAAGGTGGGCGGGCCGGGCTTCCATGCCACCTGGTCCGCGGTCACGGTCGCGTGGTGCGCGTCGTCGTCGGCGGATGCGGGCGCCGATACGGCGAGGACCGCGCCCAGCGCCGCGACGCTGCAAAGCGCCGGCAGAGAAGCGCGGCATGCAAAACGCAGGTTCATTTCATCCTCCTCTTTATCGGTCTGTTTGTTCGGTTCGTTCCATGGCGCAGAAGCGCCGGGCGGCGGGGAATGCTCCGCTCGATCCGGGATGCTGCCCATCGCGTTTCATGATAAGGTGCGCGTGACGAGCCCATCGTGGGAGGAGACGTGGAAACGCGCGTGGAATCCGCTACGCTGGGCGCCGGCAGCGTTCAGATCCGGATGCTCGGCCCGCTGACCCTCGACCGGAACGGCACCACGCTGGACCTTCCGGGATCGCGAAAGATGCGGGCGCTTTTTGCCTATCTGGCGCTTGCCCCGCGTGCGGTCGGCCGCAGCCGGCTATGCGAGCTTTTCTGGGACGTCCCGAACGATCCGCGGGGTGAGCTGCGCTGGTGCCTGAGCAAGCTGCGAAGCATTCTCGACGAGCCCGGAAGGAACCGGGTTGTGACGTCGAGCGACATGGTCGCGCTCGATCTTGGCGATTGCTTCGTGGATGCCGTCGAGATTTCCACTGCGGCGAAGGAAGGCATTGAAAAGCTCGATCAAGAGCGGCTGCGCATGCTTTCCGGCCTTTTCGCCGGTGATTTCATGGAAGGACTGGAGATCGACCGCAGCCCTCAGTTCGACAGCTGGCTCGTCGCGCAAAGGCGTCGTTTCAGGGCCTGCCATACGGCTGTGCTTGAACATCTGGTCAAATGTCTCCCGGCCGGTAGCGATGAGGTCCTCCCTCTCCTGGACAGGTGGATAGAGCTTGCCCCCTATGACGGGCGCGCGCACGTGCTGCTGCTGCGCGCTCTGTGCGAGCACGGCAAGATCGGCGAGTGCGAGGAGCATCTTGCTGCCACGGCAAGGCTCTTCAAATCCGAAGAGCTGGACTTCGAGCCGATCCGGGAGGCATGGCGGATCATTCGCGACGGGCGGGCGGGCGCATCACGCCCCGTCGGAGCCGCCCCGGCGACTCCCGTGCCTTCGTTGGTGGTCGGCGCTGCCGAGGTTGGCACACATTCGTCTCCCCGCGCTTCACTTGCCGTGATGCCTTTCATCAATCAGCCGGCGGAGGATGGCATTCGCGGCGGACCGGCCGAAGGTCTTACCCAGGATATCATCACGCGCCTTGCCAAACTCCGAAGCCTGTTCGTGATCGCACGCGGCTCCGTCTTCGCCCTGGCGGAACGGAATATCGGGCCGGAGGACGCCGCTCGGATGCTGAATGTCGACTATGTCGCCGGCGGAACGATGCGGCGGCAGGCGGGCCGCCTTACCGTCGCCATCGAGTTGGTCGAGGCGCGCACGGCCAGGATCGTCTGGGCGGAGGTTTTCGATCGCAAGGCGGACGATGCTTTCCTCGTCCTCGACGAAATCGGCAACAGAATCGTTTCCTCGATCGCCAACGAAATCGAGATGGCCGAAAGAAACCGCGCCATCCTCAAGCCGCCCAGTTCCCTAAATGCATGGGAGGCTTACCATCGCGGCCTGTGGCACATGTACCGCTTCACCAAGGGCGACAACGAACAGGCGGCGCGCTTTTTCGAGACGGCCGTGCGGCTGGATCCGACCTTTGCCCGCGCCCATGCCGGCCTGTCCTTTACCCATTGGCAGAACGCATTTCAGCACTGGGCGGACCGCCAGCGCGAGACCGACCTTGCATTCGATGCGGCCGGCCGCAGCCTGATAGTGGACGAGCACGACCCGGCGGCGCATTGGGCGATGGGGCGGGCCCTTTGGCTTCGCGGCCGACATGAGGAATCTCTGGGCGAGTTGGAACAGGCCGTGGACCTTAGTCCGAATTTCGCGCTCGGCCATTATGCGCTCTCGTTCGTCCAGTCCCAATCAGGCGATCCACGTGCTGCCATCGGCGCGTCTGACCATTCCCGCAGCCTGAGCCCGTTTGATCCATTGCTGTTCGGCATGCTCGGTGCACGCGCGATGGCGCATGTGCGCATGGGCGAGTTCGATCATGCCGCAGAGTGGGCCTTGAGGGCGGCAGCACGTCCAAACGCCCACATCATCATCCGGGCGATCGCTGCGCATTGCCTTGCATTGGCCGGTCGGGTGGAGGAGGGGCAGGCTTATGCGCGGTCCATCCGGGAAACCCTTCCGAGCTATAATATCGATGATTTCCTCGCCACCTTCAGGTTCTCTCCGGATGCCGAGGCTCTCTTCAAGAAAGCCGCAAAACGGGTCGGCTTGGGCTAGCTCCAGAGGGTGCAGTCGGACGAATTCGCACCGGCCTTTGTTTGTCGCGCACAGCACCGATCCGCCATTCGCAAGTAACGGGTCTTTGGATCAACCGCAATCATGCCTTCGACACCAAAGACGGTGAACCGCCTTACCTTACGGCCGTGCCGCGGAAGCGGGCTGTTTCCATCGGCGTAATTCCGAAGCGGCGCCGGTAGCAGGTGGCGAAATACTGGCTCGAGGAGAAGCCGCATTCATGGGCGATCCGGGTCACGGTGCCCCCGCCCGCAGCCAATTTGCGATGCGCCGCCTCCAGCCGGATCGACTGGAGGTAGCGCACCGGCGACATATTGGTGAGCGCCACGCAGTGCTGGGAAAACTGCGTGCGCGAGAGATTGCATTCGGCCGCCATGTTCTCGAGCGTCCAGTCCTCGTCGAGCGCGTGCTCGAGCCGGCTGAGGAAGATCTGCACCGTGCGCTTGGAACTGGTCAGTTCCGAATCGAGGCCCGGCTCCTGCAACTGGAGTTGCTGCATGAATTGCAGGAGCATCATGGAGATGGTCAGCCGGAGAAGGCTCTCCTGGCCGCCGATATCGCCCGTCAGCACGATATCGTCGATCTTGCGGAAGAGGCGCGCCACCTCGCGGCTGGCGCGGCAGAAGGGCTGCTCGTTGCGCGAAAGAAGCAGGGTCAGCCGCTTGCGGTCCTGCTCGGACCAGGCGAGCCAGTCCGGCCAGTACCATTGTTCGTGCGGCCGGCGCACCCCGACGTCGAACAGCACCCAGATGATATGGCTCGCCACCACATGCGGATCGCCGAAGGCATGCAACTGCCACGGACGGACGACGAACATGTCCCCTGCGTGCAATTCGTGCTTCGCGCCGTCCAGTGTCAGCGCCATGGAGCCGCGCGCCACATAGGCGATCTTTACCCCCTCGTTGCAGTGCAGCTTGAGACCCCAGTCCTGCGGCGCCGTCGCATCCCAGCCTCCTACGGACAGGACCTGCGGCAGGGCTTCGCCCAGATCCCTGCCGGGATAGCGCCGCCTTGTCCAGGCATTGAGCACAACCTTGCCGGCCAGCGAGGCCTCAAGGAGGTCGTTGCAGTTGCCGGCATAAAGAAGCGCTCCCGGCTCGCGGAAGACGGCCGGGCGGGAGAGCGCCCGCTGGCGCCTGAACGCATTCGATGCGGAAACGTCGAGAATGTTCAAAATTTACCGCCGTATCCAGTTGAACGCCAGACCGCATCCCAATCGCCAATGATCGGAATTGCGTCGCGCACCATCCAGCCTACGGTTCGGAGTGTGCGCAAGTCAATGATTGCGCGGCGGAGAGGAAGGAAACGCTGCCGTGGAATGCCGCGGCATACGTTGGGTTTCGGATGTTCAAAATCCGCCAGAGGCTTCAAAGCGCCTCGGTAGGATGAGCGGCCGGACCGCCGCCCGATCGGGAGGAGGAGCATCGATGCCCTTTGGCATCAACCTGTTGTGCCTGACGGATTTCGTCGAGGAGAAACATCTCGACACGATCGGCCTTATCAAGCGGATCGGCTATGACGGCGTCGAGGTCTGCGTACTGCGCGGCGATCCGGACCATTACGCCTGGCTGGGCGGCGAACTGGACCGTCTCGGCCTGAGGCGGACCACCACCTCGATCGTCCCATCTCCCGATGCCGACCCCACCAGCGCCGACCCGGACGTGCGCCGGCGCGGCATCGCGCATCTGGACTGGGCGCTCGACTGCGCCATCGCGCTCGGGGCCGAAAGCGTCGGCGGTCCGTTCCACGCGCCGATCGGTCATTTCACGGGTGCAGGACCGACGGCGACGGAATGGGCGCGCGGAGCGGACGCCCACCGCGCGATGGCCGAACGCGCGGCACGACACGGCATGATCCTGAGCCTCGAGCCCCTCAACCGTTTCGAGACGCATTTTCTTAACACGGCGGAGCAGGCGCGGGCTTATATCGATCTCGTCGGCCACCCTGCCTTCAAGATCATGTACGACACGTTTCATGCCAATATCGAGGAACAGGACCAGAGCCGCGCCCTCGCGACACTCGGCAACAGCGTGGGCGTCCTCCACATTTCCGAGAACGACCGCGGCATTCCGGGCCGCGGGCACATCGATTTCCCGGCCATCTTCCGAGCGGCGCGGACGGCGGGGTTCGACGGCTGGGTGATACTTGAAGCCTTCGGCGCCGGACTGCCGGCCATCGCCGCGGCGACGCGGGTCTGGCGGCCCCTGTTTCCCGACCACGAGACGCTGTTCCGGGAGGGCCTTCGATTCATGCGCGAGGGCTGGAGCAAGGCCGCAGCGGAGACGACCGCATGAGCGAAGCCGTGCCGGAAAGCCGCAGCACCGCACCCATCCTGGAGATGCGCGGCATCGTCAAGACCTTCCCCGGCGTACGCGCGCTGGACGGGGTGGGCTTTCACTGCGCGCGCGGCGAGGTGCACGCGCTGGTCGGCGAGAACGGCGCCGGCAAGTCGACGCTGATCAAGATCCTGAGCGGGGTCTATCAAGCCGACAGCGGGTCGATCCTGCTCGAAGGCAGCGCGGTGGCGTTCAACCATCCGGTGGAATCGCTGGCCGCCGGTATCTCCGTGATCTATCAGGAGTTTTCCTTGCTGCCGGACCGCACCGTGGCCGACAACATCTTCCTGGGCCGCGAGCCGGTGCGCCGCGGCATTATGGATCGCGCACGCATGCGGCGCGAAACGCGCGAAGCGCTGGCACTCTTCGGCAGCGGCCACGGCATCGAGCCGGGCAGCCTTGTCTCCGAACTCGGGATCGCCCAGCAGCAGATGGTCGAGATCGCCAAGGCCGTTTCGCTGGAGGCCCGCGTGGTGGTCATGGACGAGCCCACGGCCGCGCTCGACGAGAACGAATGCGCGGTGCTCTTCTCGATCATCGAGCGGCTGAAGCAGCGTGGCACGGCCGTCGTCTACATCACCCACCGCATGCGCGAGGTCACACGGCTTGCAGACACCGTGACCGTGCTCAAGGACGGCAAGGTCGCCGCCGAATTCGATCACCTGCCTGAGCCTTCGCGCATCATCAACGCGATGGTCGGCCGCGCGCTCGCCGACTTCTATCCGCCGGCGGCCGCCCCGGAAGAGATCGGCGATCCCGTCCTTACGGTGCGCGGCGGCGGCAATGACCGGCTCTTCGACATCGATTTCGATCTGCGGGCCGGCGAGATCACCAGTTTCGCCGGCATTCAGGGCGCCGGGCGAACGGCGGTCGCCCTGGCCCTGTTCGGGCGCGATCCCTTTACGCGCGGAACGGTAACCCTGGCGGGCAAGGAAGTGCGTTTCAAGCGGCCGCGCGAGGCGATCCGCGCCGGCCTCACCCTCGTGCCGGGAGACCGCAAGGCGGAAGGCCTTTTCCTAATGCAGCCGGTGATCGACAACGGCATGGTCAGCGCCCGTGCGTTCGCGGGGATGCTCGGCTCCCACAAGGGCTCCGCCGCGCTCACCACTGCCGGGATGGAGGCGCTGTTCGACCAGTTGGATGTACGCGCGGCCGATTACGACCAGGAGATCCAGCTCCTCTCCGGCGGCAACCAGCAGAAGGTGGTGGTCGCGCGCTGGCTGTCGCTCGCCCCGAAGGTGCTCATCTTCATCGAGCCGACGCGCGGTGTCGACGTCAATGCCAAGGCCGGCATCTACGATCTCATGCGTGAGCTGGCGCGCGGCGGTGCAGCGATCATGATGGTCTCGTCGGACCTGCCCGAGGTCCTGGGCGCGTCCGACCGGATCCTGGTGATGCGCGAAGGCCGCATCGTTGCGGAACACCACCGCGGGGTCAGCGAGGCTACCATCATGGCGGATGCCACCGGGCACCTGGAGGTCGCGGCATGAGTCTTTCCGCCGCACCCGCGCGCCGGCCGCGCATCCGCTTCGAGACCGTCGCTCCGGCGGCGATCCTGGCAGCGGCGGTCGTCATCTATGTCGTCCTCATCGTCGCCACTGGCCAGACCCACTATCTGAGCGCGGGAAATCTGGTCGGTGTGCTCAGCCGTTCCATCGCGCTGGCGATCACCGCCATCGGCCAGACCTTCGTCATCCTGACAGCATCCATCGACCTCTCCGTGGCGGCACTGATTTCGGCGTCCGCCGTGTTGGCCTCGGTGGTGATGGGCGGCGAGCCGGCCATGATCGTGCCGGCCATCGCCGCGGTTATGGCGCTCGGCGCTGTCGTCGGGCTGATCAACGGCCTGGTAGTCGCCAAGCTCGAGGTCAACCCGCTGATCGCCACCCTCGGCATGGCGCTCATCATCCAGGGTTGCCTGTCGGCTTTCGTCTCCAACTTCGCCGGCGCGGTGCCACGCACCTTCCAGTTCTTCGCCTACGGCACGTTTTTCGGCTTGCCCTTCAGCCTCGTCGTCCTAGGAGCCCTGGTCGTGCTCTCCTGGTTCGTACTGCGCTTCACGCGCTTCGGCGCCAACATCTATTCCGTCGGCGGCAACAGGGACGCCGCCCGCTTTGCCGGCATCAAGACGGCCCGCGTGACCATCGCCGCCCATGTCGTGTGCTCGCTCTGCGCTGCACTCGCCGGACTCTATCTGGCGAGCCGTCTGGGCTCGGGCGCGCCGTGGATCGGCCGCGAGGGTATGTACGACCTGGAATCCATCGCCGTCGTCGTCATCGGCGGCACCATCCTGGCCGGCGGGCGCGGCGGGGTATGGGGCACGGTGGCGGGCGTGCTGATCTTCGCGCTGATCGATTCGCTCTTCAACATCGTCGGCATGGACGCCTTCGCCAAGCAGGTGCTGCGGGGCATCATCATCATCGCCGCCGTCGGATTCTATTCCGTCCGCTCGCAGAGGATCGCGGCATGAGCGAGGGGGCCGCGCGCAAGAGGCAGGAAAGCCGCCCCCGCCGGCGCCTGCCGGCGATCAATCCGATCTGGTTCGTGCTGGTGGCGCTGATCGTCGCCCTCATCGTCTACAACCCCTATTTCGTGCAGCCGGTCGGCTACATGAATTTCCTGAAGCGCGCCGCGCCGCTTGCCATCCTGGCCGCAGGCCAGGTCTATGTGATCGTCTCGGGCGGCTTCGACCTTTCCGTCGGCTCCACCATCACCCTGACGGTGATCGGCTCGTCCATGCTGCTCGACAACGATCCGGACGCCACCTGGTGGGTGATCGCCCTCATGTATGCGGTCGGCCTGGCGGTCGGCCTTGTCAACGGACTGGTCGTCTCAGTCCTGAGAGTGCCCTCGCTGATCGCCACGCTGGGCATGATGATCACGCTGGCGGGGGTAGCGCTCGTCTGGTCGGGTGGGGCACCGCGCGGCTACCTGCCGGACACCTTCCGCTATTTCGGCCGCACCAATATTCTCGACGTGCCCGTGGTCAGCATCCTGCCGGTCTCGCTGATCGTCCTTGCCGTCTTCGGCGGTGCGCTCTGGTGGCTCATGCACCGCACCAACTACGGGCGGCTCGTCCACGCCGTCGGCGACAATCCCCGCGCGGCCATGCTCGCCGGCATACCGGTCACCCGCGTGCGCGTGATCGCCTTCGTGCTCTCGTCGCTGTCGGCGGTCACGGCCGGCATCCTGCTCGGCGGCTTCGCAGGCGTCTCCACCGACGTCGGGCGCGGCTATGAATTGCAGGCGATCACGGCCGCCGTCCTGG
>NZ_JBHSUM010000044.1:0-29397 GCF_042660605.1 Nitratireductor sp. GCM10026969 | reverse complement strand
CTCGGGGTCGAAGGCCGCCGGTGCGCGCAGCGCCATGCGCGCCACCATGCCCGGCGGCGACAGCGTGTAGGCGGCGACCCACTCGATGAAGCGGCGCATCTCCGCCGGCAGGGGCGGACAGTCGAAGACCTGCGAGATCTCCTTGAGCTTTTTTGAATCGACTGCCTCGCCGTCGCCGTCCCAGGCCACGCCCGCAACTTCGCGCGGCCCGAGCGGCACGCGCAGAATGGCCCCTGGCGGCACTTCTACCGCTTCCGGGACGGCGTAGGAATAGGGCCGGTCCGTCGGGACGGGCACCATGACGGGAATCACATGCTTGCGCGGCGAATCTCGATTCATCGGACGTGACCTTGCCGGTTTCTTGGTTTAGAGCAAGGCCGAGCTTAAATGAGGGGCGGGCGCGACCGGGCCCGGCCAGCCAGAAGGAGACAGACATGAAGTTTTTCGTCGACACGGCAGACGTCAACGAAATCCGCGAACTCGGCGAAACCGGGCTCCTGGACGGGGTGACGACCAATCCCTCGCTCATCATGAAATCCGGCCGGCCGATCCTCGAAGTCACCAAGGAGATCTGCGACATCGTCGACGGCCCGGTCTCGGCAGAGGTGACGGCGGTCGAGTTCAAGGAAATGATGCGCGAGGCCGACATCCTTTCCGAGATCGCCGACAACATCTGCATCAAGGTGCCGCTCACGATGGACGGCCTCAAGGCCTGCAAGGCGCTGACCGACAGCGGCCGCAACGTCAACGTCACGCTCTGCTTCTCCGCCAACCAGGCGCTGCTCGCGGCCAAGGCCGGCGCCACCTTCATCTCGCCCTTCATCGGCCGGCTGGACGACACCGGTATCGATGGCATGGAGCTGATTGCCGAGATCCGCACGATCTACGACAATTACGACTTCGAGACCGAGATCCTCGCCGCCTCGATCCGCACCATGAACCACGTCAAGCAGGCCGCCCTTATCGGCGCCGACGTGGCGACGGTGCCGCCGTCGGTGCTCAAGGCGCTGGTCAAGCACCCGCTCACCGACAAGGGGCTCGAGGCCTTCCTCGCCGATTGGGCCAAGACCGGGCAGAAGATCGGCTGATTCAGGGTCGAATTGAAGCGGCGAGTTCGTCAGGTGCTCTCGGCAGCCAGCCCACGTGGTTCGACAGGCTCACCATGAGGGCTTGCGTGTGCGCCAGGTCTCCAAGGCCGAGGCTTGCGAGACGCCGGCCTGCCTTGGGTGGAGAGAAGCGCAGCCAGAGCCCTCATGGTGAGCCTGTCGAACCACGTGGGCGGGACGTGCCCCAGCGCAAACGTTCGCTCTGAAGGCAAAAAGGGCCGTCCCGAATGGGACGGCCCTCCGTGTATTCGTTCCCGGCGCGGTCAGCGAGCAGGCTTCTTTGCCCGCACCGCGCGTCATGCACTTCAACCGAGAGGCTGCTCCCGGGAAAGGCAATCCGCCGAGACCACACTGGAACTGAATTCACTCGACATTGGATCACCTCCTTTCGTTTCGTTGCACACGGCGCCCAATGTGGAGGCTGCGGCGGGACGGTGCAAGGGTGTCGGGTCGTTTTCGCTATAGCAGGGGTGAGAAGCAGCACCGCTGTGAAGACAGGCGGCCTTCGATCAGTGAGATGCCTTGCCGCTTACATCGAAGCTCGTCAGGCGATCCGCCATGCACCTCACATTTCAAGAGACTTGCCGCCATTCAGGGAAAACGACGCTTCAATCTTGATCCGCGCACGTGGCCGCTGGCATGACTGTATGAGGAGGCCATTTTATGCACACTCGACGAAGCGCACGGCCGAAGCTCGGGATCGTTTTGCCGGACGATCCAATCAAGTCCGAGCTGCATGACCTCGATACGTGGTTTTTGGCGAGGGGGCACCACGACGTGACCGCGCTCACCCTTCTGTCGAAGATCACCGGCGGGCACTTCGAAGTGGACCTTTATCAAACGGGTGATCCGAACGTTATCGGACCTGTCGCGCGCGAGCTTGCGGCGCAAGGCTGTGACGCCATCGTCTGGGCATGCACCAGCGGCAGCTTCATCGGAGGCCTGGCCTGGGGACGGGGGCAGGCGAAGGCGGTAAGCGAAATGGCCGAGCGTCCGGTCACCAGCACGACCCTGGCCTTCATCTCCGCCTTGCACTCCCTCCAATCGAAGAACGTATATCTCCTTGGAGCCTATCCGGAACCGGTAACGCAAGCCTTTGCAACATGCCTCGGCTCAGCCGGGATCACCGTGGAACGGTGGCACGCACTGGGATCACCCGACGGCCCAAGTTCGTTCCGTCTCTCGCTCATCGAGGAGGTCGATCGTTTCGCCAAGTCGCTGCCGGCCGGATCCGATGAGCCGATCCTCATCCCGGACACGGCAATCAACAGCCTCGATCTGGTCGAACATCTCGAAGAACTGACCGGCCGCATGGTTTTGACGGCCAACCAGGTTACAGTTTGGCATGGGCTCTCGCTGCTTGGCGCCGGCAGGGCTATCGCCAATGCGGGCAAGTTCCTCGCCGTGGATCCCGACAAGCCTGCCCAATAGCAGAAGACGGGCGGTCCCAATGCCGCCCGCGGCAGTACGGCCACGGGCGGCGGGGCGTTTTTCAGCGCCGGCTATTTCCTGTTCTGCCGGTTTTCCACCAGGTCCTCGACAACCGCCGGGTCGGCCAGCGTCGAGGTGTCGCCAAGCGCCTGGTAATCGTCTTCGGCGATCTTGCGCAGGATGCGGCGCATGATCTTGCCCGAACGCGTCTTCGGCAGGCTCGGCGCGAACTGGACCTTGTCGGGCGAGGCGATGGGGCCGATCTCGCTGCGCACGTGGGCGACCAGTTCCTTCTTCAATTCCTCGGAGCCCGTCTCGCCCGCCATCAGCGTGACATAGCAGTAGATGCCCTGCCCCTTGATGTCGTGCGGATAGCCGACAACGGCGGCTTCCGACACCTTGCCGTGGGAGACGAGTGCCGATTCCACCTCGGCCGTGCCCATGCGGTGGCCGGAGACGTTGAGAACGTCGTCGACGCGGCCGGTGATCCAGTAATAGCCGTCCTCGTCGCGGCGGCAGCCGTCGCCGGTGAAATACTTGCCCTTGTAGGTGGAAAAGTAGGTCTGCACGAAGCGGTCGTGGTCGCCGTAGACGGTGCGCATCTGACCGGGCCAGGAATCGACGATGCACAGATTGCCGGCGCCGGCGCCTTCGATCTCGTTGCCTTCATTGTCCACGAGCTGCGGCTTCACGCCGAAGAAGGGCTTGGTGGCCGAACCGGCCTTCAGGTCGATGGCGCCGGGCAGCGGCGTGATCAGGATGCCGCCGGTCTCCGTCTGCCACCAGGTGTCAACGATGGGCACTTGTCTCTCGCCGACCACGTTAT
This sequence comes from Nitratireductor sp. GCM10026969, assembly GCF_042660605.1. NCBI lineage: Bacteria > Pseudomonadati > Pseudomonadota > Alphaproteobacteria > Hyphomicrobiales > Phyllobacteriaceae > Nitratireductor > Nitratireductor sp. GCM10026969. Next base: position 26,034 of record NZ_JBHSUM010000044.1, on the reverse strand, counting down.
AATACCACTCCCAGGCTTCCGGATTGATGGGTTCGCCCACCGTGCCGAGCACCTTGAGCGAGGTGCGCGCAGTCTCCGTCACGAACTGGTCGCCCGCCCCTATCAGCGCGCGGATCGCCGTCGGCGCGGTGTAGAAGATGTTGACCTGGTGCTTGTCGATCACCTGCCAGAAGCGGGAGGCATCGGGATAGTTGGGCACGCCCTCGAACATCAGCGTGACGGCACCGTTGGCGAGCGGTCCATAGACGATGTAGCTGTGGCCGGTGACCCAGCCGACATCGGCCGTGCACCAGTAGATGTCGCCCTCGTGATAGTCGAAAACGTATTGGTGCGTCATGGAAACGTAGACGAGGTAGCCGCCGGTGGTGTGCAGCACGCCCTTGGGCTTGCCCGTCGAGCCGGAGGTGTAGAGGATGAAAAGCGGGTCCTCCGCGTTCATCTTCTCGGGCGGGCACTCGGTTTCCGCTCCTTCCGTCTCCTCATGGTACCAGAGATCGCGACCGTCCTCCCACGCGATATTTCCGCCGGTGTGGCGCACAACGAGCACGTGGCGCACCTTCGCACCCGCCTTCTCCGCAATGGCGATCGCCTTGTCGGTGTTTTCCTTCAGCGGAATCTTCTTGCCGCCGCGCACGCCCTCGTCGGCGGTGATCACGAAATCCGACTGGCAGTCCTCGATACGCCCGGCCAGCGAATCGGGTGAAAAGCCGCCGAAGACCACCGAGTGAACGGCGCCGATCCGCGCACAGGCAAGCATCGCGTAGGCCGCCTCCGGGATCATCGGCATGTAAATCGTCACCCGGTCGCCCTTCTTCACGCCGTGCGACTTGAGCACATTGGCGAGCCGGCAGACATGCTCGTAGAGTTGTCGATAGGTGATCTTCTTGTCGTCGGAGGGGTCATCGCCCTCCCAGATGATCGCCGTCTGGTCGCCGCGCTTTTCCAGGTGCCGGTCGATGCAGTTGTAGGCCACGTTGGTCACGCCGTCCTCGAACCACTTGATCGACACATTCCCTTCAAAACTGGTGTTCTTCACCTTCGTGAAGGGCGTGAACCAGTCGATCCGCCTGCCGTGCTCGGCCCAGAACACCTCCGGATTTTCGATGCTGTCCCTGTACCATTTCTCGTAGGTTTCGCTGTCGATCAGCGCGCGTTCTTTCCACGCGGGCTGAACACGATGAACATGCACGTCGGACATTTTTTCTCCTCCGGATGGGATGGTCTGGCAGGCACCGCGGGGACGCGGCGCGGCTCCTGCCGGCATTATTACCATTCTGACGGCAACGACAATATGAGACGAGGGACGCACCATGCAACCCTGTAGCAGCAATGCGCTTATGCTGCTAACAAATTGAATTTGAAGGAACTTTTTCGTGAGATGGCGCATTTCCGAGTGGACGGCAAGGCGTGAGCGACGCCAAAATCGCCGTGCATGGAACAACACAAGGAATTGTCATGCACACCAGACGCGAAACCGAACTGATGCTGGAGGGCTATGGCCTTACCACGGCAAAAGTCCTCTATCACCTTCCCGATCACCCACACCTGCTGCAGACCTTCGTCTGGCAGCAATACGACATCGCGCCCAAATTCCCGGCGCTGCGCGGCTTCATCGATTTCTGGCGCGACACGCTCGATGGACCGCTGCACTCGGTCACCTACACCCACCAGCACCTGGTCTCCCCCAGTGAATGGCGCAGCGTGACCGGAGAGTTTCTGTTGCAATGATTCCGACCGCCGCACCGCGGCGGCCGGCGGCCGAGGTTCGTCCGGGCGTCAGACGGCAGCGGGATTGAGGCGCGCGAAGCCCTCTTGGCGCCGGTACGGGAAATAGGGATAGGGCGCGGTGACCCGGCTTGCCTCGTCGAGCCGTGCCACCTGCTCCGGCGTCAATGCCCATCCTGAGGCCCCGAGGTTCTGGCGCAGCTGCTCCTCGTTGCGCGCACCGATGATGACGGAGGAAACCGTCGGGCGGCGGGTAAGCCAGTTCAGCGCCACCTGGGGGACGGTCCTTTCGACCTCCTCCGCCACGATTTCGAGAGCGTCGACGACGCGGAAGAGATACGCGTCCTCGACCGGCGGGCCGAATTGTGCCGTATCGTGCAGACGACTTTTCTCCGGCAGGGGCGCGCCGCGGCGGATCTTGCCGGTCAGCCGGCCCCAGCCAAGCGGGCTCCACACGAGAGCGCCCACGCCCTGGTCGAGGCCGAGCGGCATCAGCTCCCACTCGTAATCGCGGCCGATCAGCGAATAATAAACCTGATGCGCGACATAGCGCGGCCAGCCGTGCCGTTCAGCGACAGACAAGGACTTCATCAACTGCCAGCCGGAAAAGTTCGACACGCCGACATAGCGCAGCTTGCCGGCGCGCACGAGCACGTCGAGGGTGGCAAGCACCTCCTCGACCGGCGTTCCGGCGTCAAAGGCGTGAAGCTGCAGAAGATCGATATAGTCGGTCTTCAGACGGCGCAGCGAATCCTCCACCGCCCGGACGAGGCGCCAGCGGGAAGAACCGGCATCGTTCGGTCCCTCGCCCATGGGCAGCGTCGTCTTGGTGGAGATCAGCACGTCCTGGCGGCGCCCCTCGAGCGCTTCGCCGAGCACCGTTTCGGAGGCACCGTCCGAATAGACGTCGGCCGTGTCGAAAAGGTTGACGCCGGATTCCAGGCAGATGTCGATGAGACGCCGCGCCTCCGCAACGCCGGTGTTGCCCCAGGCGCCGAAGAGCGGGCCGGTTCCGCCGAACGTTCCGGTGCCGAAACTGAGAAGGGGAACGTTCAGGCCGGAAGCGCCGAGACGTCGATATTCCATGTCGTTTCTCCATTTGTGCATCTGTTGGCGCGAAGAATTCATGCGCAGCCGCGGGGCGCCAGAACCGCGGCACGTTCACGGCGAATGCTCGCCACAGCGACGGCAAGGGCGGCGAGCGGCACCAGCCCCGCAACCAGCGGCAGGGCGGAAAGCCCCGGCCCGTGGTCGATGACGACGCCGCCGAACCAGGCGCCGATGGCGTTGCCGAGGTTGAAGGCGGCAATGTTGAAGCTGGAGGCGAGCCCCTGGCCCGCGCCCTCGGCCTTCTCCAGCACCCACATCTGCAGGGGCGGAACCGTGGAAAAGGCGGCCGCGCCGAAGAGCCCGACCGCGACGACGACGAAGATGCGGTCATGCACCGCGAAACCGAGAAGGAAGAGCGCGGCCGAAAGCGCGACGAGCGTACCCAGGACCGCTGGAACCAGCCGCCGGTCGGCGAAGCGCCCGCCCAGGAGATTGCCGGCGATAAGACCGCCACCGAAAACGAGCAGGATGGGCGAGACCGCGGTCTCGGGAAAGCCCGCGACCTGCGTCAGGATTGGCGCGACATAGGTGAAGGCGGCGAAAACGCCGATCCAGCTCAGGACGGTCGTCAGAAGGCCCAGCAGGACCTGCGGGCGGGCGAGAACCGAGAGGCCGTTTCCGGCGGCGGGCGCGCCGGGCCTGGCCTTTTCCTCGCGCGGCACGAGCACGGCGATGACGGCGAACGCGGCAAGCCCGATGAGCGTGACCGCCCAGAAGGTTGCGCGCCAGCCGAAGGCCTGGCCGAGCCAGGTGCCGAAAGGAACCCCCAGAATGTTGGCCACGGTGAGCCCGGTGAACATGATGGCGATCGCCGAGGCCTTGCGGTGCGGCGCGACGAGGCCGGTCGCCACCACGGAGCCGATGCCGAAGAAGGAGGCGTGCGCGAAGGCGGTGAGCACCCGGGCAGCCATCAGCGTCCAGTAATCCGGGGCGAGCGCGCAGGCGAGATTGCCGAGCGTGAAGACGCCCATCAACGCCATGAGCAGCGTCTTGCGCGGCCACCGACCGGTTAAGGCGCCGAGCAGCGGCGCGCCGGCCACGACACCGAGCGCGTAGCCGGTGATCAGCAGGCCCGCCGCCGAAATCGACACACCGAGATCGGCACCGACCTCCAGGAGCAGCCCCATGATGACGAATTCGGTGACGCCGATACCGAAGGCGCCGGCGGTGAGCGCATAAAGGGCAAGTGGCATGCGGTATTCCCTCGCTTGGATGTGTGGAACACACCGCGCCGACAGCACGCGGCGGTGAGAGGCCCATAGATGGACGACGGGGAATTGTTGATGTAGACCGCTTGAAGGAAAATGATTTGTGATTTGGTTTCACGGATGCCGCGAAACGAGACCAACCGGCTGCGGGAAATCGAGGTGTTCGTTGCTGTGGTGGAGGCGGAGAGCTTCTCCGCGGCCGCGCGCCGCCTGCGGATGACTCCATCGGCCGTCAGCAAGCTGATCGCGCGGCTGGAGGAGCGGCTGGGCATTCCCCTCATCCGCCGCTCGACGCGGCGCCTGCAGATCACGGCCGAGGGCGCGGCCTTCTACGAGTCCGGTGTGCGCATCCTGGGCGAGGTCGTCGCGGCCGAGCGGGAAGCTGCGGCCGGTGCCGTCCCGCGTGGACGCCTGCGCGTCAACAGCAACGTCCCGTTCGGCCATCACTGGCTGATTCCCCTCCTGCCGAAATTCCAGGCGCTCTATCCGGAGGTGGCCGTCGACGTGGTGCTGACCGACCACGTGGTCGACCTGATCGAGGAGCGCGCTGACCTGGCCATCCGCACCGGACCGCTCAAGGCGCCCAACCTGATCGCGCGCAAGCTCATCCAGACCAGGATGGTCGTCGTGGCCGCACCCTCCTACCTCCGGACGCACGGGACGCCGAAAACGCCCGCCGATCTGGAAGGGCACCGGATGCTGGGCTTCTGCTTTCCGCGCTTCTTCGAGGGCTGGCCCTTTGTCGACGAGTCGGGAAAGCCGATCATCATCCGGCCGAGTGGCGGTTCGCTGATCAACGACGGCGAGAGCATGCGCCTGGCCGCGCTCGCCGGCGCGGGGATCGCACGCCTTTCCCATTGGCACCTGCAGGCCGATATCGAAGCGGGGCGGCTCGTTCCGCTGCTGCAGGACCACAATCCGGGCGACGAGGAGACGTTCTATGCGGTCTATGTCGGCCAGGGCAAATACCTGCCCGCCCGCGTTCGCGCATTGTTGGATTTTCTGGTAGCGAACGTGAAGATGGGCTGAGGCGGAATGCGGTACAGGAGAGGCCGCCGCCTCAATCGCGCGCGCCGAAAATGGCCGAGCCCACACGAACGCTGGTGGCGCCGAACGCGATGGCCGTCTCGAAATCCGCCGACATGCCCATGGAGAGCTTCGCCACGCCCGCCTCGCGCGCGATCTTTTCCAGGAGCGCGAAATGCGGGCCGGGGTTCTCGTCGAGCGGCGGAATGCACATCAGCCCCTCGATCCCGAGCCCGTGCGTCTCCCGGCAGCGGGCGACGAAGCTGGCGGCCTCGCGCGGATCGATGCCGGCCTTCTGCCCCTCCAGCCCAGTATTGACTTGGACATAGAGGCGCGGACGCCGGCGCTGCTTGTCCATTTCCGCGGCGAGCGCACCGGCGATCTTTTCCCGGTCCACCGTCTGGATGACGTCGAAGAGCGCGACCGCGTCCTTCGCCTTGTTGGATTGCAGCGGGCCGATCAGGTGCAGTTCGATATCCGGATGCTCTTCCTTGAGCGCCGGCCACTTGGCCTGCGCCTCCTGGACGCGGTTTTCGCCGAAGACCCGCTGGCCGGCCGCGATCACGGGCCGGATCGCCTCGGCGTCGAAGGTCTTGGAAACCGCGACCAGCCCTATATCTTCCGCAGCGCGGCCGTTCTCGCGCGCGGCTTCGGCGATCCTGTCCCTGACGGCTTTCAGATTGCGGGCGGCATCAAGCATGGGTCGGTGCAATCTCCTCTAAATCGCGTTCCTGCCGCCGGGAATGGCGGCACGGAGTTGACGGTTCCCGCAAACCATGGTGAAGGTCCGCCGGAAATTTCTCGTTCTTTGTATGTGAAAAAGCGGTCATGGCAACCGAACGTTACAATCCACGCACATCCGAACCCCGCTGGCAGAAAGCGTGGGAGGAGGCGCGCCTCTACGAGACCTCCAATGAGGACGGGCGGCCCACCTATTATGTGCTGGAGATGTTTCCCTACCCCTCCGGCCGCATCCATATCGGCCACACGCGCAACTACACCATGGGCGACGTCGTCGCCCGCTACAAGCGCGCCAGGGGGTTCAACGTGCTGCATCCGATGGGCTGGGACGCCTTCGGCATGCCGGCCGAGAACGCGGCCATGCAGAACAAGGTCCACCCGAAGGAGTGGACCTACCAGAACATCGCCACCATGCGCGCCCAGCTCAAGATGATGGGGCTGTCGCTCGACTGGAGCCGCGAGTTCGCCACCTGCGACGTGGACTACTATCATCGCCAGCAGATGCTCTTCCTCGACTTCCACGAGGAGGGGCTGGTGACGCGGAAGACGTCCAAGGTCAACTGGGACCCGGTGGACCAGACAGTGCTCGCCAACGAGCAGGTGATCGACGGTCGTGGCTGGCGCTCCGGCGCGCCGGTGGAGAGCCGCGAGCTGGCGCAGTGGTTCTTTAAAATCACCGACTATTCCGAGGATCTGCTGAAGGCCATCGACGAACTTGACGAGTGGCCGGAGAAGGTGCGGCTCATGCAGCGCAACTGGATCGGCCGTTCCGAGGGCCTGTCGATCCGCTGGGCGCTGGTGGAGGACACCGCTCCCGAGAGCGCGGACGAGCTGGAGGTCTACACCACGCGTCCCGACACCATCTTCGGCGCCTCCTTCATGGCGATCTCGGCCGACCATCCGCTGGCGCGCAAGGCCGCCGCGGACAATCCGCAAATTGCCGCCTTCATCGAGGAATGCCGGCGCATGGGAACCTCCGCCGCCGCGCTCGAAACGGCAGAGAAGAAGGGCCTCGACACCGGCATCCGCGTGCGCCACCCCTTCGATCCCGACTGGACGCTGCCGGTTTACGTCGCCAACTTCGTGCTGATGGAGTACGGCACGGGCGCCATCTTCGGCTGTCCGTCCGGCGACCAGCGCGACCTCGACTTCGCCAACAAATACGGCCTGCCGGTGATCCCGGTCGTGATGCCGGAAGACGCCGATGCGGCCACTTTCCAGGTCACGGAAGAGTCCTATTCGGACGACGGGATCATGATCAACTCGCGTTTCCTGGACGGCATGACGAACCGGGAAGCCTTCGAGGAGGTCGCCCGCCGGCTGGAGAAGGAAGCGCTGACGGGCCGCCCCGTGGCCGAGCGCCAGGTGAATTTCCGCCTGCGCGACTGGGGCATCTCGCGCCAGCGTTACTGGGGCTGCCCGATCCCCATGATCCATTGCGATGCCTGCGGCGTTGTTCCGGTTCCGAAACAAGACCTCCCGGTGGAGCTGCCGGAGGACATCGATTTCGATAAGCCCGGCAACCCGCTGGACCGGCATCCCACCTGGCGCCACGTTCAATGCCCGAAGTGCGGTGGCGGTGCGCGGCGCGAGACCGACACGATGGACACCTTCGTCGATTCCTCGTGGTATTTCATCCGTTTCGCCACACCCGATGCCGAAACGCCGACGGTGCGTGACATCGCCAACCGCTGGCTGCCCGTGGACCAGTATATCGGCGGCATCGAGCATGCGATCCTGCACCTGCTCTACTCGCGCTTCTTCACCCGCGCCATGCGCGATACCGGCCACCTGGATTTCGACGAGCCGTTCAAGGGCCTGTTCACCCAGGGCATGGTCGTGCACGAGACCTATCGTGCGCAGGACGGGCGCTGGCTCGCACCAAGCGAGGTGCGTGTGGAAGGCTCGGACGGGGGACGCAACGCCATCGAGATCGCCACGGGCAACGGCGCTGTGATCGGTCCACTTGAAAAGATGTCGAAATCGAAAAAGAACACGGTGAGCCCCGAAGACATCACCGAATCCTTCGGGGCCGACACGGCGCGCTGGTTCATGCTGTCCGATTCGCCGCCCGAGCGCGACGTGGAGTGGACCGACGAGGGTGCGGCCGGCGCGCATCGCTTCGTCCAGCGCGTCTGGCGGCTTATCTGCGAGGCCGCACCCGCCATCGAGGCAGCACAGCCGCGTCCCGCAAAAGAGGGTGAATACGCTGCAATCTCGAAGCCCGCGCACAAGGCGCTGAAGGCGGTGGGCGAGGACATCGAGCGCCTCGCCTTCAACCGCGCCATTGCCCGCATCCACGAACTCGTCAACGAGTTGCAGGGGCCGCTCGGCGCGTTGGATGTCGATGCCGCGCAGAGCGCCCGGGCGGCGGCCCGCGAGGCCGTCGAATTCGTCATCCAGATGATCGCACCCTTCATGCCGCACCTGGCCGAGGAGTGCTGGGCACGGATCGGCGGCGAGGGCTTCGTCGCCGCCAGGGCGTGGCCGGACTTCGATCCCGACCTGGTTGTGGATAACGAAATCGTGCTGCCGGTCCAGATCAACGGCAAGAAGCGCGGGGATTTGACAATCGCGCGCGATGCGGATCAAGCTACGGTTGAAAAGGCGGTTCTCGGGCTCGATTTCGTGCAGAAGGCGCTGAACGGTGCCGCTCCGCGCAAGATAATCGTCGTCCCGCAGCGAATCGTCAACGTCGTCGCCTAGGGCCCTAAGCTGTCAGGGAGCACCCGTGAACGCCATTCTCAGAGCTTCGGCCCTTGCCGGCCTGATCGTCATGCTGTTTTCCGCCGCTGGCTGCACGGTCCGCCCCATGCTGGCGAGCCAGCCGGGATTGGCCGGCGAAGAGAAGGCGGCGCTCTCGGCGATTTCCGTCGACCCCGTTTCCACCCGGCACGCGCAGGAGGTGCGTAACCACCTGATTTTCCTTCTGAACGGCGGCACCGGCCAGCCCGAAAATCCGCGCTACCGGCTCGGCCTGACGGTGACGACCGCAGCCCTCGACGCTGCCCAGATACAACAGGGTAGCGAGAGCGAGCCGTCCGCGGGCATCGTCACAGTCACCGCACAATACCGGCTGATCGACAGCCAGACCGGCAATGTCGTCGCTGGCGGCCAGGAGCAGGCGAGCGCCTCCTTCGACCGGCCACTTCAGGAGTTCGCGGTGATGCGCGCCGAACGTGATGCCGAGGACCGGGCTGCGCGCGAGGCCGCCGAGTTCATCCGCCTGGCGGTCGCCCAGGACCTGGTGCGTCTGGACACGCGCTAGACAGGCTGTGATATTGTGCAACATCGTTTTTTCGCTTCAGGAACAAAGCCTGCCTGCTGCCTCTTGAGTAGTGTCGTCATTGCGTCGTCATAGTTTTCGGTGAAACAGCCGCTAACGGAGTGCTTCGCTCATGGATCTTCATACGACGCTGATGTCGGTTGCTGGAGTGCTTGGGGGGCGCGTGCTCAGGCGCGAGGCGACCCCGGCCCATGAAGCGCCGCATATCGTCGACCAGCTGATTGCGGAGCGGACCTTCCATCTTTCCCAGCACCCCCTATGGCCGGTGGCGCGGCCGTTGCTCTACCGCTATTTCCATTATCAACAGGCGCTCGTCATGGCCGACGAGATCGCCGAGCTGTCGGGTCATGACGCCTTTGCCTATATAAGCGCGCTGTTGTCGCTGAACGTCTCCAGCGAGGGCATACGGAACATCCCCGACAAGGGTGGCTTCATCCTTGCCCCGACACACCCAACCGGAATCGCCGACGGGATCGCCATCTACGACCTCATGAAGGAACTGCGCCCCGATTTGGCCATTTTCGCCAACCGCGATGCACTGCGCGTCAATCCCAATTTCCGCGATCTCATCATTCCGGTCGAGTGGCGGCCGGGCGAGAAGTCGCACGCCAAGAGCCGCGACACGCTGGAGAAGACCGCCAAGGCCTTCACCGAGAACAAGGCCGTCGTCCTGTTTCCCGCCGGCCGCATCGCCTACTGGAACGACGACAAGCTGACGGAGCGCCCCTGGCAGCCGTCGGTGGTGGCCCTGGCGCGGCGCTACGAGGTGCCGGTGATCCCGGTCAACATCACGGCGCGAAATTCGGGTCTGTTCTATCTCCTGTCGAAATATTCGACGGAGCTGCGCGACATGACGCTCTTCCACGAGCTCCTGAACAAGAAAGGCCGGGGCTTCGACATGAAGATCGGCAAGCCGATCACCCCGGAAAAGCTCATAGGAGAGCCGGCCGAGATCGCTGCACAACTGCAGGAGCATGCGGTGTCGCGACTGCGCGAGGATCCCGAGGCGGAGTTCGCGTGCACGCCGGTTCCGGCCTGAGTTCACCCCCCTGCAGCCAGCACTCCCGAAGCCGGAGTGTATGAGCGCGGGTTTCGTTTCCTAACGCCTCCAAGTGGGCACGTTTGCGGCAAAGCTTCGACATGCCGGCCGCCGGAAGGCCGCGAATCGGCCAAACCACCGGAAAGCACGCGAGAAACCTCACACCTCATGCAGGCCCGCCCACGGGCCTTATCTCACGCGTGCCCGTTGCCGCACCCCTCGCGCAGTTCAAGGCGGCGATAGAAATCGGCAAGCTGCTTTCCACGCTCCGGCTTGAAGCTGTGGCCGGCCTCCTCCATCAGCACGATGCGGTCGATACGGAAGGCACGGAAGTCGTTGCGCAGCTCGCACCAGGCGACCAGGGTCCACACCTTCCCCCAAAACCACAGGCCAAGCGGCCGTACATCGCGCTGGGTCGTGCGGCCCGCCTCATCGCGATAATCGAGCCTCAGAACCCGGCGCCTCTCCACCGCGCGCTCGAGAACGTCGATGGTCATGCGCTCGGCATCGCTGATCACCCAGTCGGGCGTATGGATCTCCGTGCGCGAGATGCGTTCGCGCTCGTTCTCTGGCAGGACGGTGCCGATCTTGACCAGCGCCTCCTCGGCCGCCCGCGCCATGGTCACACCGCCAAAGGCGCGCACCATGCGTGCGCCCGTCACCAGTGCGACGATCTCGTCACGGGTGAACATCAACGGCGGCAGTTCGAACCCTTCGCGCATGAGGTAACCGACGCCGGCCTCGCCGTCGATCGGCACACCCGTCGATTGCAGGTCCGCGATGTCGCGGTAGATCGTCCGCTCCGAGACCTCGAGCCGCTCGGAAAGGATGCGGGCGGTGACCAGGCGGCCGCCACGCAAGTGCTGAACGATCTGGAAAAGTCGATCTGCGCGACGCATGAAGACCGCTCCTCACGCAAGCGATCCGGGATGAGGATCTTCGGAGCCGGAAGGATACACGAAACGATCGGCGAAAATAGTCACGGCCATCAGATCTACCCTCTGTGTTCATCAATCCGGCACACTGCCACAGCCCTCCTGACAACATTACGTCAGGAGGGTGTCAGGGCGGGAGTCGCGTGTTCGGCTGAATGGCGCCATCGCGTTTACGCGAGGCGTGAGCGGAATCCATTCCGCGGCCTTGACCGTTCGGAACGGATCCCGCGCACGGCCATCGCTTTCCTGGACGGTTCCTGCCTCGCGCTCACGTGAATGCCTAAACCCGCCGCGGCGGCCTTGTGGGTTCCCAGCCGATGTCCCTTTGCAGGCTGGGAGGCAGGTCGTTCATGATCCGCTCGCCGATTCTGCGGCGCCGGCGCTGCCTGAGGAAGTCGGCAAAGCGAACCATGACCCGCAATACTGACTGACCGACGATTGCCATGGCTTCTCATCCTCCAGCTGAAATGCCGCCGAAGAATCGCACAGCCATGGTGACAACGTTTGGTCAGGAGACCCCGGGCAGGACCGGTGCGAACATTCCTGCCTGACAGCAGGGCCGTCCGCTGCCGCCAGGTCGCGAAAAGGTGCGACGGTTCGGCAGCGGGGAAGTCGATTGTCGGAAGGGGCGACCCTTCAGGGACGGACCGCAGTCACTTCAATCTCGACCAGAAAGCCCGGATTGGCGAGCCCGGCGACCTGGACAACGGACCGAGACGGCAGGTTCGGCTGTTCTTCCGTGCCGAAGAACTGCGTGTAGCCTTCCATGAAGCCGTCGAAATCCATCCGGCCGCCGTTTTCGGGATCGCCCACCAGGAAAACCTGCATTTTCACAACGTCGCCCATCGTCAGGTCGAGGCGCTCGAGTGTCTTTTCAATGGACTCCAGCACGGAAACGGTCTGGGTTGTCGTATCTCCAAAGGCAGCCACGCTGGACCTGTCGGCCTGCTCGTCGACTACCGAGGGGATCGCGCCGCTCAAATAAACCGTGGTCTTGCCGGCCGGGATTTCGACCGCCTGGGCAATCGGGAAGTCCGAGTTGGGGATCTTGTGGCGCACGATGTCCTGAGCCATCGCACTTCCGGCCACGAGCATGCCAGCCATCAGCATGGCAGCACCGATCCGCACTTGAATCATACGCTTTCTCCTCTTTTGCACATGGATCGGGGCGACAAAGGTCGTCCGCGCCGCCCCAGGCACCTTATCGGCTGGCGGCCACGTCTTCGGGCTTTACCGCATCCTGGTAATCGTTGCCGAAGTGGGTACGCACGTAATTGACCACGGCGGCCACTTGCTCGTCGCTCATCATCTGGCCGACGGCCGGCATGTTCTTGAAGCCGTGCAGCACCACATAGACGGGGTAACTGCCCGCCGCCAGGTTCTCATTTCCGGCAAGGGCCGGATAATTGCCGGCGCCGGTCGCGCCCTGACCCTGGTCCATATGGCAGGCGGCGCAGACGCTGGCGTAGAGTTCTTCCCCGCTCTTTTCACCGAACTTGTCACCTTCACTCAGCGTTATACCCGCCGAATCGGCGAGCGCGGCGGGTCCCGCGAGCGCGGTTGCGAAGAGGGAAGCGGCGAGGAGGCCGAAAGACCGTATGGATTTTTCTGTCATGGTGACACGCCCTTCAGTTGAAGAGGAAAAAGGGACCGACATGATCACCCCGCCACGACACGCTGGTGGAGCCGTGTGATCGCATCCAGGGACGACAGGATCGCCCCCTCCATCCAGGCGGGGATATAGGATGCGTGCTCGCCGGCAAGCACGATGCGGCCGTCGATCTTGCAGAGATTCTCGTAGTGCTCCTTGCGCATCTCTTCCGTCCAATCGCCGGCACAACCGAGCGTGAACGGCGAACGGTGCCAGGCCCATGAGACGCCGTTCTCGAACTCCTCCTTGTATTGCGGATGGATCTGCGCGCCGTATTCGACGGCCCGCCTGACCCGCTCGTCGGGCGCCATGGAGGTGAACTCATAGGAGTTCGGCCCCTGCCAGGTGTAGCACCCCAGAAGAACGCCCTTACCCTTGGTGTTGAAGTCGGTGCTCGGGTAGGAAATCTGGGAGATCGGCAGGTCGGTGTAGCTGACGCCGCCGAAGATCAGGTCGTCCTCCTCCCAGAAGCGGCGTTTGAACTGAAGACCGACCTTGACCGAGGAGGCATAGGGCACGGCTTCGATCGCCGCCTGCATGTCGGCACCGACATTGATGTCGATCTGGCTGAGGATCGTCAGGGGAATGGTGCACACGCACCAGTCGGCGCTCGCCTGCTGGGTGGTTCCGGGATTCTCGCTGTCCTCGTAATAGGCGGTGACGCCGCTGTCGCTCTGCTCGATCTTGGTGACCTTGGCATTGTAGGTGATCAGGTCGCCGACTTCCCTGACAAAGGCCTGGGCGATCATGTCGATGCCGCCGACCGGCTGGAACATGGTCGTCTGGAACTCGTAGAGCGCGAAGTTGGCGAGGTTGCCCCAAAGCCCCGAGTTCAGGACCTCTGAAAGTCCGAGCGGTTTTCCAGGCGTGGGTGCCGCGCCGAGGCCTCCCCCCGGATCCTTTTCGAAGCCGCGGTACTCGCTGGTATGGATGCTCTCCTTGTAGGCGTAGTTCTCGTCAAGCACGCCCCAGGAGCGAAGAGCCTCCAGAAGCATCTCCTGGTCTTCCTTGGTGACGTCGCCCTCAAGTGCGCCCTTCTGGGTGGCCTTGGCCAGCAGCTCCGATGTGTGCCCCCGAAGATCGGTCTTGATGTGGCGCACGCGCTGCGGCTTGCCGCCGAATGCGTCCTTGGAGTGCAGGAAGGCGTTGTGGTTGAGCTGCTGGAAGGGCTCCAGGGTCACACCGAGGCGCTTGCAATAGTCAAGCAGACCGTGGTGATGATAGGGAATCCGCCACGGGCCGGGATTGAGGTAGTGCCCCTCGTCGAATTCGCATTTCTGGGTGGCACCGCCCAGCTCCGTCACCGTGTCGCCGCCGCGTATGGTCCAGTTACGGCCGCCGGCCCGGTTGTTGTATTCCAATATCTGCACGTTGTAGCCGGCCTGACGCAGCTCGAGCGCGGCCGTCAGGCCGGCCAATCCCGCCCCGAGGATCAGGACGGAAGCGCCCTTCGGATCGCCTTCGAGCTTGATGGGGCCCTTGTAGCCGGACTCGGCCGCCAGCCCGAAGGTGGTCATGGCATGGTACATGGCCGCGCTGCCCGCGGTCATGCCGATCAAGGAAAGGAGATTGCGCCGGGTCAAGCCGGTAACGAGCTGATGGTCCTGCATTTTTTGATCCTTCTGAGCGGCGGCCTGCCGAACGGCAGGGCAATGCCCGATGAGAACTCGATCTCGTGACGCAGGTCACGGAAGCAGCGTATGCCTGCCAACAATCAAGTCAACCGAAGCAGTCGCGATGGAACAATAGACCGTTAAACTCTGGCGCAACGAGAAAAGTTTCCGCGGCAAATCATACCGATACGCGCAGGGGCAATAAATCCTGACACCGTCAGGAATGAACATGAAGTACTTTGATTCACGGGGTACTGGAACGGCGGCCGTGCATGCGCAAACAGGGAAGGCCCGAACATGGAACAGGCCGATGATCCTGCGCGATACCGTTGCCCGGAAAAGTTCCGCCGAAAGCGGTTTACCCTCGCCCCGGCGGCCTGGCCCGCCCTTATTCCTCTTCCCGCACGGGGACCGTATAGTTGAGCGGCAGACGCCCGCCATCCGCGTAGATGGTCTGGCCGGTGATGTAGCTGGCGTCGTCGGAGGCCAGGAAAGCGGCGATTCCGGCGATTTCGTGCGGGTCGCCGATGCGGCCGAGCGGCGTGCGCGAGAGGATCCGGTCGCGGGCTGCAGGGTCGGCGTTCACGCTGGCCAGGATGTCGGTCATGATGGAGCCGGGGCCGATGGCGTTGACGCGGATACCGTGCGGCGCCAGCGACAGCGCCATTACCTTGGTGAGCTGGTTCACGCCGCCCTTCGAAACGGAATAGGGCACCTGGTTGGCGATGGCGAAAACGGCGTTCACCGACGACATGTTGATGATTGCGCCCGCCGCGCCGCCGCCCTTCACCTTGTCGACCATATAGCGGGCGACGGCCTGGCCGACGAGGAAGGCCCCCTTGAGATTGACCGCCAGCACGCGGTCGAAGTCCTCCTCCTTGAGGTCGAGGAAATCCGCCCCGTGCACGATGCCGGCATTGTTGACCAGGATATCGATATCGCCCAGCGACTCGACGCTGGAGGCGACCAGATTGTGCACGTCCAGGCTTTTGCCCACATCGGTCTTGACGAACCGCGCCTCGCCCAGCTTCTCGAGATCCTTGAGCGCCCGCTCGCCCTTTTCAGAGTCGATATCGGCAATGACGACGCGCACACCCTCGCGCAGGAAGCGCTCGGCTATGGCATAGCCGATACCGCCGGCCGCTCCCGTCACGATCGCCGTTTTTCCGTCCAGAGCCATGATCTCACCTCGTCAGTATCCTGCGCCGGAAACTGAGCCGCCCGCGCTGCAAGGTCAAGCGGCATCTCGCCGACTTCCAGCCACCTTTTGACAGCCCGGCGCAAAGAAGGGCACAAGGAGGAACGCTCATCCACCGGTTTGCCCGCGCAATGACCAAAATCCTCTCGCTGCTGATCATGGCCATGATGGTCCTGCACCTCATCAGGCCACTGGGCCTTCCCGGCCTGAAGAGGCGGCAGGACTTCTGGAAGCTCGCCGTGGCCGCCCTGGCCGCGATCATGGTGACGGTCGGAATCAGCCACAGCTGGTAACCGTCGGGAGCCGCCGCCTCAGGCGACCAGCCGTCCCGGCCGGTGGGTCTGTTTCTCTTCCTGCATATAGGCCAGAAGATGCTCGGCCCAGGCACGGTAACCGTCGGCCGAGGCGTGAAACCCGTCATCGGAGAATCCGGCTTCGGGATCTTCGATCGGCAACCGCTCGGCCGGCACAGCGCCGCGTTCCAGGCACAGCGCCGTGCCCATCCGGTTGATGAGCGAGGCGCGGATTTCCAGGATCCGACCGAGCGCCGGCGGCAGGGCCGGCACGCGGCGCATGTCGACCACCGGCGACCAGACGATCAGCGCTTCCGGCCACCTGGCCCTGAGTGCATAGAGAAGGCCCCCGAACTCACGCTTGAAGCGGCGCACCGTATGGAAGTTCTTTACATCGTTGGTGCCGACGGCCAGGACGATGTGCGTCCATTCCTCGGCCGCCAGATTGGGCACCACGTGATCGCGGATCTGGCCCGCCGTGGCGGAGTTGAAGCCGGCCGCCCGCCAGATGACCGCGCGCTCGTGGCGCAGCGCGATGAGACGGGCGAGCTGCGCCGGCAACCCAACGTCGGTATCGGCGATGCCGACGCCGGCAACCGAGGAATCGCCCACCACAAGGAGGCGCACCGTCGGCTCGGCCCCGTCGATGCGGTGGCGTACCCGGCCGGTTGGCGGCAGCATGCGGCGCACGCGCAGGCGAACGCCAATGCCCTGCCAGGCATAGACGGGAAAGGCGAGCCAGGACAAAAGCGCGGCGAAAAAGCCCATCCCCTCCTATATCTCAGCTTTACGACCGGGCGGCAACGCGGGCCAAAGCCGCGCCGGACGGCTTCAGGCGGCCTTCTCCAGATCCGCGTTCCATTCGCCGCGTGCGGCGAGCGCGTTCATCCGGGCGCGGTGCGCGAAGGCGCGCTGGCCGGCAGCCACGTTCTCGTCCCGACCGCTCCACGCCTTCAGGGCGGGCGCCTGCAGCGCCCGGCCATAGGAGAAAGTGAGCGCCCAGGGAAGATCGTGACCGGCGTTCATGATCGACAGGTGCGCCGTCGCCTCCTCGTCGGACTGGCCGCCGGAAAGGAAGGCGATGCCGGGAACGCTCGCCGGCACGGTGGCCTTGAGGCAGCGCACGGTCTTCTCCGCCACTTCCTCCCGCGAAGCCTTGCGCAGCTTCTGGCCGTCGATGACCATATTCGGTTTCAGCACCATGCCTTCGAGCACGACGCGTGCATCGTAGAGTTCCTGGAAAACCGTCTTCAGAACCCACTCGCTGACATCGTAGCAGCGGTCGATCGTGTGATCGCCGGGCGTGCCGTCCATCAGCACCTCCGGCTCGACGATCGGCACGATGCCGGCCTCCTGGCAAAGGGCGGCATAGCGCGCCAGCGCCTGGGCGTTCTGCTTGACAGCACCCCATGACGGCAGGCCGTCGGAAATGGAAATGACGGCGCGCCATTTGGCAAAGCGCGCGCCGAGCCCGTGATACTCTTCGAGCCGTTCGCGCAGCCCGTCGAGCCCCTCGGTGATCTTCTCTTCGGGGAAGCCGGCCAGCGGCTTGGCGCCCTTATCCACCTTGATGCCGGGCACCGCGCCCGCGCGCGCGATCAGGTCCACCAGCGGGGTGCCGTCCCGCGCCTGCTGGCGGATCGTCTCGTCATAGAGAATGACGCCGGAGATATAGGTCTGCATCGCCTCCTCGGCGCTGAACAGCATCTCCCTGTAGTCCCGCCGCGTATCGGCCGTCGAGTCCACGCCAACCGAATCGAGGCGCTTCTTGATCGTGCCGGTGCTCTCGTCCGCGGCCAGAATGCCCTTGCCCGGGGTCAGCATCCGGGCTGCGATGTCCTCAAGGCGTTCACTCATCTTACCTGCCTCCTGCATACTATCTAGAAGCCGTTACCAGATGAAAGGACAAAACGGAATGCGGACAGGATTCCCCTAATCGATTGAAATGAAAAGATGTTCCTTTATTTCGCCAGAGCCGCCACACCGGGCAGGACCTTGCCTTCCATCCACTCCAGGAAAGCCCCGCCAGCCGTCGACACATAGGTGAAATCGTCCGCCACACCGGCCTTGTTGAGCGCCGAGACCGTGTCTCCGCCGCCGGCGACGGAGACCAGCAGGCATTCCCGCGTGCGAGCAGCCGCATGGCGCGCCGCGGCGACCGTCGCCCGGTCGAAGGGCTCGATCTCGAAAGCTCCGAGCGGCCCGTTCCAGACCACGGTATCGGCCCGGTCGAGCCATTCCTTCACCGTCTCGATACTCTTTGGCCCGACATCCAGGATCATGGAGTCTTCGGGAACCGCCGAGACGTCGACCACCTCGCTTTCCGCGCCGGCCTTGAATTCCCGCGCCACGACGACGTCGACGGGCAGGACGATGGCGCAGCCGGCGCTCGCCGCGTCGACCATGATCTGCTTGGCGGTTTCGGCGAGGTCGTGCTCGCACAGCGACTTGCCGACACCCGTGCCGCGTGCGGCGAGGAATGTGTTGGCCATGCCGCCGCCGATCACCAGGGCATCCACCCTCTTGACCAGGTTGAGCAGGAGATCGATCTTGGTCGACACCTTGGCACCGCCGACGATCGCCAGGACCGGGCGCTTCGGATTGCCCAGTCCCTTCTCCAGCGCCTCGAGCTCGGCCTGCATGGTGCGCCCGGCATAGGCGGGCAGGAGATGCGCCAGCCCCTCGGTCGAGGCGTGCGCCCGGTGGGCCGCGGAAAAGGCGTCGTTCACATAGATGTCGCCGTTTTCGGCGATGGCCCTTGCGAATTCGGGATCGTTCCCTTCCTCGCCCGCGTGGAAGCGCGTGTTCTCGAGAAGCAGGATATCGCCCGAGGTCATGTCGTCGACCGCCGCCTTCGCGGCCTCGTCCACGCAATCCGCGGCGAAAAGGACCCGCCTGTCGAGCGTGGTCTCCACCGCCCTGGCGATCGGCTCGAGCGAGGCTTCCGGGTCACGCTTGCCCTTCGGCCGTCCGAAATGGGCGAGCAGGATCACCTTGGCCCCTTTGTCCGCAAGTTCGACGATGCCCGGCGCCACGCGCTCGATGCGTGTCGTATCGGATACCGAGCCGTCCCGCACCGGCACGTTCAGGTCGACACGCATGAGCACGCGCTTGTCCCGCACGTCGCCCAGATCGTCCAGGGTTTTGAAATCGGCCATCAATGCGTAATCTCCTCGCTTTGCCGGTGCCCGGGAGGAACATACAACCCGCGGCGCGGGAGGCAAGACCGCCGCTAGTCGCTGCTCGCATCGGTCGCAGTCGTCCCGCCGCGCTTGCGGCGCGCGACCCACCGCCGGCGAAGGAAACCCCACAGCCGGCTCAAGGCCTCGCCGGCGCTGATGAAGACCGGCACCGGCGCGGGTGGCGGCGGTGGCTCCACGGAAAGGCCGATGCTGATGATCCGCCCGTTCTCGTCGACGTCGCGCACGATGAGTTCGATGCTGCCGAGCGGCAGGCGGTCGCCGTATTCGGCCCGCCCGCCGAGACGCTTGCGCACGAAGTCGGCGATCGGCAGCGCCTGATCTTCCTCGCTCAGGCCGAGCGCATAGGCCGCCTCGATATCCTCGGCGGGCCGCTCGGGATCGACCGCGAAGGCGCCGAAGAATTCCGTGTCCTCCGAATCCACTTCCGCGGGGCTGGCAAAGAGCCGGTCGAGCAGGCGGGGATAACGGTCGGGCACGAAAATGTAGACCCGGTCACCGGCCATGAGCCGGCCGGCGTACTGGTAGGTCATGGAGCGCCCCTCGCGCACGACGAGAGACGGGCGTGCCCAGCGCGGGATGCGCTCGCCGCGCTCCACCGGACTGCCGGCGACCACGCGATAGGCCAAGAGCTCGTGCCGGGCCGAGCCTGGCAGCTCCAGCTCCACCTTGTCGACCGGTCCCGAGCGCGGCGGCACGATCATGCCGAGCCTGCGCGCCACCGGGCCGATGCTCCAACCCTGCACCATCAGCGAGACGAGCACGACGAGGAAGGCGATATTGAAGATGTTGCGGCCGTTCTCCAGCTCGTCGATGAGCGGCAGGAGCGCGAGCAGGATCGACACGGCGCCCCGCAGGCCCACCCAGGAGATGAACGCGGTCTCCGCGCGCGAATACCGGAATGGCGCCAGGCACACCGCCACCGCCACGGGCCTGGCCACGAAGATCAGGAACAGCCCGATAAGCAGGGCGGGCAGCGCTATGGTCGGAAACTGCGACGGGGTCGCGAAGAGTCCCAGCACCAGAAACATGATGATCTGCGCCAGCCAGGTGACCCCGTCCTGGAAGCGCTTCAACATGGCCGTGGAACGCATCTGCACATTGCCCGCCACGAGCCCGGCGACATAGACCGCCAGGAAGCCCGACCCGCCGACGGAACCGGCGAGCGCGAAGACGAGCAGCGAGAGCGCCAGCACGAAGATCGGCAGAAGCCCCTGTTCGAGGCGTAGCCGCGTCACCAGCCGCACGATGAGATAGCCGCCGGCCAGCCCGGCGACGAGCCCGATGCCCATCTGCTGCAGGAAACCTAGCGCCACTTCCCGCGCCAGCGCGCCCCCGTCGATCTGCACGCCGGCGGCAATGACGCTGACCAGAGATATGGTGAGGAAGATGGCCATCGGATCGTTGGAGCCCGACTCCACTTCCAGGGTGGAGCGCACCCGGTCACGCACGGAAATATTGCCGACCCGCAGCAGGAAAAACACCGCCGCCGCGTCCGTGGAGGCCACGGTGGCGCCGATCAGGAAGCCTTCCAGCCAGTCGAACCCGGCGAAGTAGCGCGCGGCAAGTCCGACCAATGCGGCGGTGAGGACGACGCCCAGCGTTGCAAGCACGATGGCCGGCGCGGCGGCCGCGCGAAAGCTGGCTAACTTGGTGCCGAAACCGGAGTCGAAAAGGATGACGGCAAGTGCCAGCGAGCCGACGAAGAAGGCCACCGAGGCATTGTCGAAATCGAGCCCCAGCCCGTCGGTTCCGGCAGCAAGGCCGATGCCGAGAAAGACGAGCAGAAGGGGGGTGCCGAAACGGAACGCGATCAGGCTTGAAAACGCGGCAAACAGCACGAGCGCCGTGGCTATCAAGATAATCAGATAGACTGCCTGATCCATGGTCCTCTCTGAAGCGAGTCAACCGCCGCTAAGGTGCGGCGAATGCTCCGCTCGTGCAAGCGGGCGGTACAAACAAAAATACCCGGCACTATGGCCGGGTATTTCCGTCCAAAGCTTTTTCCGGGATCAGCCGAGCGTCTTGCCGATCACCACCGCCACGTCGGCCATGCGGTTGGAGAAGCCCCACTCGTTGTCGTACCAGGACATCACCCTGACCAGATCTCCCTCGATGACCTTCGTCTGGTCGAGCGCGAAGGTGGAAGAGGCTGGGTTGTGGGAGAGGTCGATGGAAACGAGCGGCTCATCCGTATAATCGAGGATGCCCTTGAGCGGACCTTCCCTGGTGGCTGCAACCAGCGCCTGGTTCACTTCCTCGACGGTCACCTTCCGCTTCGGCACGAACTTGAAGTCGATAACCGATACATTGGGAACCGGCACGCGGATCGACACGCCGTCAAGCTTGCCTTTCAGTTCCGGCAGCACCAGGCCGACGGCGCGCGCGGCCCCCGTCGACGTCGGGATCATCGACATGGCGGCGGCCCGGGCGCGGTAGAGGTCCTTGTGCATGGTGTCCAGCGTCGGCTGGTCGCCCGTATAGGCGTGCACCGTCGTCATGAAGCCCTTGTCGATGCCGAAGGCATCGTGGAGCACCTTGGCGACCGGCGCCAGGCAGTTGGTCGTGCAGGAGGCGTTGGAGATGACCTCATGCTCGGCGGTGATCTTGTCGTGGTTGACGCCGTAGACCACCGTCAGGTCGGCACCGTCGGACGGCGCCGAAATGAGCACGCGCTTGGCGCCGGCGGTAAGATGCGCCGAGGCTTTCTCCTTGGAGGTGAAGATGCCGGTGCACTCCAGCACGACATCCACGCCAAGCTCGCCCCAGGGCAGATTGGACGGATCGCGCTCGGCCAGAACCTTGAAGGAATCGGAGCCGACGACAATCGAGTCGCCCTCAACCTTGATCTCACCGGGAAAACGGCCGTGCACGCTGTCGTAGCGCATGAGATGCGCGTTCGTTTCCACCGGGCCCAGATCGTTGACGGCGACGACATCAATGTCCTTGCGGCCGGACTCATAGATGGCGCGTACGACATTGCGCCCGATGCGGCCAAATCCGTTGACGGCTACTTTGACAGTCATGAACTACCTCCGGCGTGCATGGTGCCGCGCCCATGCGCGGCGGAATGATTGTTTTTGGCGGCGCCCAACACGACAATACAGAACTTGCAGGCGCCGCGGCCAGTGATCAAACGCCGCACCTCAATCAGCGGCCGGCATTAAGTCGCGCCTCGACCGCCCGCACGGCGGCCTCCGCGGTGATGTCGAAATGCTTGTAGAGTTCCGGCGCCGGCGCGCTGGCGCCGAAGCCGCTCATGCCGATGAAGATTCCATCGGTTCCGATGAAGGAATCCCAGGCTTGGCGGACGCCGGCCTCGATCGCGACCCGGATGGGGGCTTCGCCGAGGATGGCCTCGCGATAATCCTCCGGCTGGCCCTCGAACAGCTCGAAACAGGGCACCGAGACCACCCGCGTCGGGTGGCCGCGCTCCTCGAGCATGGCCTTTGCCTGAACGGCGATTTCCACTTCGGAACCGCTGGCGAAGATCGTCACCTCCGGCGCGTCGCTTGCGGGAGCCAGTTCGTAGGCGCCGCGGGCGCAAAGATTGTCGTCTTCGAATTCGCGCCGCACCGGCTCCAGCTTCTGGCGCGTCAGCGCCATCGTGGAGGGCGTCTTCCGGGAATTCAGGGCGAGTTCCCAGCACTCGGTCGTCTCCACCGCGTCCGCCGGACGGAAGACCTGATGGTTCGGGATCGCCCTGAGCGCCGCCAGATGCTCGACCGGCTGATGCGTCGGGCCGTCCTCGCCAAGCCCGATGGAATCATGCGTCATGACGAAGATCGAGCGGATGCCCATAAGCGAGGCGAGCCGCATGGCCGGACGCGCATAATCGGAGAAGGTGAGGAAGGTGCCGCCATAGGGGATAAGCCCGCCATGCAGCGCAATCCCGTTCATGGCCGCCGCCATGGCATGTTCACGAATGCCGTAATGGATGTAGCGGCCAGTGAAGTCGTCGGGAGTGACGGAAGCGGTCTGGCTCGTCTTCGTATTGTTGGAGCCGGTGAGGTCGGCCGAACCGGCAATGGTCTCGATCACGCAGTCATTGATGACCTCGAGCGCCATTTCCGAGGCGTTACGTGTGGCGACCTTCGAATTCTCCTGCGCCAGCTTTTTCTTGTACTCGACGATTGCCGTTGGCAGCGCCTCGGGCAGGTCGCCGCGCATACGTCGCTCGAATTCGCCGCGCGTCTCGGGATCGGCCGCGGCAAGCCGCGTCTTCCAAGCGCCGCGCTCCTTGGCCGAACGCAGGCCGGCAAGCCGCCAGTCATCCAGAATGTCCGAGGGCACGACGAACGGGTCGGCCTCCCAGCCGAGCGCTTTGCGCGTGGCGGCGATCTCCTCCGCACCGAGCGGCGAGCCATGCGCCTTGTTTGTGCCGGCCCGTGTCGGGGCGCCGTGACCGATGACGGTGCGGAAGGCGATCATCGTCGGACGGTCGGACTGGCGCGCTTCCTCGATCGCCGCGGCGATGGCATCGGGGTCGTGCCCGTCGACCCGAATGGTCGCCCAGCCCGAAGCGGCGAAGCGCACGCACTGGTCGGTCGAATCAGCCAGCGACACCGGGCCGTCGATGGAAATCTGGTTGTCGTCGAACAGCACGATCAGCTTGGAAAGCCGCAGATGCCCGGCGAGCGCCAGCGCCTCCTGGCTGATGCCTTCCATCAGGCACCCGTCGCCCACGAGGGCGTAGGTGTGGTGATTGACGAGATCGTCGCCGAAGCGGGCGTTCAGGAGCCGCTCGGCAATCGCCATGCCCACCGCGTTGGCGAAACCCTGGCCGAGCGGACCGGTCGTGGTCTCGATGCCGGCGGCATGACCGTATTCCGGGTGGCCGGCCGTGCGCGAGCCGAGCTGGCGGAAATTTTTGATCTCCTCGAGCGTGATGTCCTCATAGCCGAGAAGATAGAGCAGCGAGTAGAGCAGCATCGAGCCGTGCCCGGCCGACAGCACGAACCGGTCGCGGTCCGCCCACTGGGGGTTCTTCGGATCGTGCTTCATGAAGCGCGTGAACAGCACGGTGGCAATGTCGGCGGCGCCCATCGGCAGGCCGGGATGGCCCGATTTGGCTTTTTCGACGGCGTCCATGGACAGGAAGCGGATCGCGTTCGCCATCCGGTCGTGTTTCTCGAGTGAAATCATCTCTGCTCGCTGAATCGGCTGCCGGTTGTTTTCAGGCAAAGGGCGCTTTCGCTCGCCCAGGAAAGCAGGCGACACATAGCAGCTAGGCGGCCCAAGTCAATAAACGGCGACAGCGTTGGAAAGTTCATACCCGCAGCGTCACGAAAGGCGGCAATTTGCGCAAAGCGGGGGATAGCCGCCAATCGAGTTGACGGCCCCTTAACCCGCCGCGTAATCTTTCGGTTATAAAATCTTATGATTGCGCGCGATTCGCAGGCGGGTGGGCCGGGAATGGGTTGCAATGTCTGGCGATACCACACTCAAAGATGCAATCGGCCGCCTTGGAAAAGCCGTTGAGGCGCTGGAAGCTGCCGCCGAGGATCGGCTGGAGAAGGAAAGGGACTTCGCGGAGGCAGAGGCGGAGGTCCAGCGCATGGGCGCCGACCGGGCGCGCCTCGCCCAGGAAATCGACAAATCCGAAGCAAGAGCGGAGCGCCTGGCGGAAGTGAACCGCGAGGTCTCACGGCGACTGGTCGCCGCAATGGAGACGATCCGCGCCGTGCTTGATCGCTAGAGCGTTTGCAGGCGAGTGGCCTCGCTTGCCGTTGCACAAATGCAGCAGAACAAACAGATAGAGCGAAGGTGTAAGCGAGAGCGAGCGCATCACGCTCCAGGCCCCGGGTGGAAGGAATGGCACAGGTAACTGTCACGATCGATGGAAAAGCCTACCGCATGGCCTGCGACGAGGGCCAGGAGGAGCATCTGTTCAACCTCGCCCAGCGCTTCGACCGCTATGTAGGACATTTGAAGGACTCGTTTGGCGAAATCGGCGACCAACGCATCACCGTGATGGCCGGAATCATGGTCATGGATGAGCTGGTGGAGCTACAGAGGCGCATGCAGGCCCTGGAAACCGAAATCGGCGCATTGCGCAAGACCCGTGACGAGGCACTTTTGAAGGTCGATGAGAACGACGTCACGCTGAGCGGCACGCTGGCCGAACTGACCGAGCGCATCGAGGCGGTGGCCTCCAAGCTCGCCAGCTCTTGAGTGATCTTCGCAGGGAGCCAGAGCGGAATGGCGCGCCTCGGCGCGCGGGGAAACGGCGACAGGATGACCAGACCGCGAAACCCGGTTCAGCTTGCCATCGTGGGGGCCGCCCACGGCATACGCGGAGAGGTGCGGGTGAAGCCGTTCACCGAGGATCCCCTGTCGCTCGCCGATTACGGCCCGCTCTACACCGGCGGCGGCCGGCCGCTCACGATAACCGCCATCCGGCCCGCGAAAGACGTGGTGATCGTCCGTTTCGACGGAATTGCAGATCGTAACGCGGCCGAAACATTGACTGGAGAAGCCCTTTTCGTCGACCGTTCGGCCCTGCCCGCGGAGTTGGAGGAGGAAGAGTTCTACCACGCCGATCTGGTCGGCCTGAGGGTCCTCGACGAAGCGGATGCCGAACACGGGACGGTGGTCGCCATCCACAATTTCGGCGCCGGCGACATTCTGGAAATCCGCCCCGCCTCCGGCCCGACACGGATGATCCCCTTCACCCGCGCGGCGGTGCCGGCAATCGATTTCGGCAACGGCACGATCCGCATCGACAGCGGAGCGGCCGGGCTCGAGACTGAGGAGGGGCAAACCGGCGAGACCATGCAACCGTCCGCGCGCGGACGGAAAACCGGGAGCGGCCATTGAGCTTCCGCGCCACCATCCTCACGCTCTATCCGGACATGTTCCCCGGTCCGCTGGCCCTTTCGCTCGCCGGCCGCGCACAGGAGGCCGGCACGTGGGCCCTGGAGACGGTACAGATCCGCGACTTCGCCACCGACAGGCACCGCAGCGTCGACGACACGCCCGCCGGCGGCGGCGCCGGCATGGTGATGCG
>NZ_JBHSUM010000043.1:0-29812 GCF_042660605.1 Nitratireductor sp. GCM10026969 | reverse complement strand
GGGGCCGCCGCAGGCGCTCGAATGTTCCGAGCAGCGTTTCCGTGTCGGACGCGTGGGCGGCGAGTTCGGCAAGGAGCGCGGCATCCTCGATCGCCATCGCGGCGCCTTGCGCCGCATGCGGCGTGAGCGCGTGCGCGGCGTCACCGATCAGCGCCAGTCCGCCGGGATGCGTCCAGGGTCCGTCGCCTTCCACCGCGTGAATGGGCCAGGCCGTCCAGGCTTGTGTTCTTCCGATGAGGTGGGAAAGGGCAGGGGCGGCGCGGGAGGTGGCCCTCGCCAGATGTGCCGTATCGGCGTCATTCGACCAGTCCGGCCGGATTTCCCCGCCTTTCGTCACCGCCACCAGGTTGATCTCTTCCCCGCCGCGCAGGGGATAGGCGACAACGTGGAAATCGGGTGCCAGGAAGGCCGTTACCGTGTCGGGCTGCGTGAGATGGTCGAGGCCGGCGGATCTTCGGGACACGACCGCGCGGAAAGCGATGTGGCCGGTGAAGCGGCTCCGGTTCGCGTTTGCCAGCGGCCGCAGCGCGGACCAGACGCCGTCCGCGGCGACCAGCAGCCCGGCGGCGAGGCGGCGCTCCCCCGGTGAGCCGTCAAGCTCGACCGTCACACCGGTTTTCCCGAACGTGGCGCCACGTACGGCAACCCCGGTTTCCAGGGTGATGTTCTCTCTCTCTCGGACGCGCTCCAGAAGCACCCGTTGCAGATCCGCCCGGTGCGCGACGAGGTAGGGCGCGCCCCAGCGCTTCTCCGCCGCATCGAGCGGTATGCAGGCGAGGGAGGCCAGGCTTGCGGCGTCCCGCAGGACGATGCCGCGCGGCTCTACGGCATTTCCCGAGAGGCGATCGAGAACGCCGAGCCGGTCGAGAACGCGCGTTGCGTTGGGGGAAAGCTGAAGGCCGGCGCCGACCTCGTCGAGATGCGCGGCCTTCTCGAAGACGGTGACGGAAAAGCCCTTGGCGGCGAAGCTCAAGGCGGCGGTCAGGCCGGCGATGCCAGCGCCTGCGACGGTGACAGCGCGGTCGCTCACCGAGGCCTTTAGGCCGCCTCCTCGCGGAAGCGACATCCTTCGGGGATGGTCTCGTCGCTCTTCAGCTGCGCATTGTAGCGATAAAGCGTCGAGCAATAGGGGCAGATCCGCTCTTCGTCGTCACCCATGTCGAGAAAGACATGCGGGTGATCGTTCGGCGGATAGGCACCCACGCACATGAACTCCTTGACACCGATCTCGACCGACCGGTGGCCGTCCGTGTTGTGGAAGTGGGGTGTTGCGTGACCCGCCATCTCTTCCTCTCCCGCGCGTGGCTGTTTGCGCTGCGTTTGGCGCAAATACGACGTGATTGCAAGCCCCCAAGCCTCGCGGTCGTGCCTGGCAGCCGTCTTTCGCCGAAGCGACGGGTTGGGAAGCCTCCGCAGCAGTTTGCCGCAAACGATCACGATCGGCGATCCGTTCATTTCCGCCCGCACACCGTCCTAACCCGGTCGCACGCCGGTAAAGTCGCGGTTGCCATTGTCATCACGCAGATTTGGGCGGACATTATATCTGCTACCCGGCAAAAACGCTTTTGGGAGGAAGCAATGAATAGGATGTTTCTGGGGTCTCTGGCTATTCTCGCCGGAACGACCATGCTGTCATCTGCGCAGCCCCAGCCAAGCAATCTCGAGAAG
Organism: Nitratireductor sp. GCM10026969; assembly: GCF_042660605.1. Taxonomy (NCBI): domain Bacteria; kingdom Pseudomonadati; phylum Pseudomonadota; class Alphaproteobacteria; order Hyphomicrobiales; family Phyllobacteriaceae; genus Nitratireductor; species Nitratireductor sp. GCM10026969. Next base: position 28,144 of record NZ_JBHSUM010000043.1, on the reverse strand, counting down.
CTGGGGTCTTTCAAGACGACGGGCACGACCGAGTTTACCGAGATCGAGCAAAGTGGGCCGAAGGCCGAGGCTATAAAGCGCACGCTGGAGCAGATCAGCCTGCCGCAAGGATTCACTATCAGCCTCTATGCGATCGTCCCGGACGCCCGGCACATGGCCGTCGGGCCGCAGGGCGTGGTGATGTTCGTCGGCACGCGCAAGACCAAGGTCTGGTCGGTGACGGACCGCGATAAGGATCGCGTCGCCGACGAGGTGAAGGATTTCGCGCCGTCGCTCGCCATGACGATCCCCAACGGACCGTGCTTTTCGCCCGACGGCGTCCTTTACATCGCCGAGCAGAACCGCGTCATTTCCTATCCGGCCGCCGAGTTCTTTTACGAAAGCCCCGACGTTGCCGCCTTCGAGGTGGTGAAGCAGGGTGAACTCATTCCGCCGGACGAGGAAAGCTACAACCATACCGCTCGTGTCTGCCGCATCGGACCGGACGGCAAGCTCTACATCTCGCTCGGCCAGCCCTTCAACGTGCCGCCACCGGAAAAGCTGGACCTTTACGAGCGGACGGGCATCGGCGGCATCATACGGATAAACCAGGACGGCACCGGGCGCGAGGTCTACACCTACGGTGTGCGCAACTCCGTCGGACACGACTTCAATCCGGCCAATGGCGAGCTTTGGTTCACCGATAACCAGGTGGACGGCATGGGCGACGATATTCCGCCCGGCGAGATCAACCGCCAGACGGAAGCCGGCCAGCATTTCGGCTTCCCCTGGTATGGCGGCGGCTCCGTGCGCACCGTCGAATACAAGGACGAGGAAGTGCCGGCCGACGTGGTGATGCCGGCGGTGGAAACGGTCGCGCATGCGGCCGATCTCGGCATGGTCTTCTATACGGGAGAGCAGTTCCCGGACAAATATCGCGGCGGCATCTTCTCCGCCCAGCATGGTTCCTGGAACCGCACGACGCCGATCGGTGCCCGCGTCATGTTTACGGCAATCAACGAGGACGGATCGGCGGGAGACACGGAGGTCTTCGCAAAAGGCTGGCTGAACGAAAACGGGGAATATCTCGGCCGCCCCGTCGACGTGGCGCAGTTGCGCGACGGTTCCATCATCGTCTCCGACGATCTGACGGGTGCGCTCTACCGGATCGCATATGGAGAGTGAAGCAGCGGTAACCGCGCCTGCCGCCAAAGGCGGCAGGCCTCTTCGAACGGACGGTGAAATGACGGACATCCCGAAACTATTGTGTTACGCCTTTCTCACGGCAGGCGCTTCCGTTCCGGCCGCCGGTGCCGATCTGGAGGCAGGACGGCGGATCGCGTCGTCACAGTGCCGCACCTGCCACGGGCTCGACGGAATCGCGCAGATGCCGGTTGCCCCGCATCTGGCCGGTGAAAGCGCGATCTATCTCCAGACACAGCTCAAGGCTTTTCGCTCGGGCACGCGCAAGAGCGAGATGATGAACGTGGTGGCAAAAGACCTTACCGATGAAGACATAGCCAATGTCGCGGCCTGGTATGCGGCAATCAAAATTCGCGTTGAAATGCCCGACTAGTTCACAGGCGGATGGCTCGGGTGATACCAAGCGAAATCCGAAATGGCGCGCCGGAAAGCGTGTGATATGAAACTGTCGTAAAATCCTGTCAGATACGTCATCAGGGGCAGGCGGGCCGTCACCGAAGAGACGAGCGTGAACGAGTGACTCATGAATGAATTGAAACCGGTCAAGAACGAATTTCCGACAGCGCCGGGAACGGTCGACGAGATCGCCAAATCCAGCCCGGACCGTTTTGTCAATCGGGAGTTCTCCTGGCTCCAATTCAACCGGCGTGTGCTGGAGGAATCGCAGAACACCAATCACCCGCTTCTGGAGCGCGTGCGCTTTCTCTCCATCTCCGCGGACAATCTGGACGAGTTCTTTATGGTGCGCGTAGCCGGGCTTGCCGGCCAGGTGCGCGAGGGAATCGTCACCCGCAGCGCTGACGGGCGAACCCCGCAGGAGCAGCTCGAACACGTGTTGCGGGAGGTCAGCCGCCTGCAGATGGAGCAGCATGCCAGCTTGATCGCCCTGTTAGACCTTCTCAAGAAGGGAAACATCGAGATCATCCGCCCGGACGCGCTGACGCGCGAGGACAGGAAATGGGTGGAGGAGCACTTCCTCGAAGCCATCTATCCGGTGCTGACGCCGCTTTCGATCGACCCGGCGCACCCGTTCCCCTTCATTCCCAATCTGGGCTTTTCGATCGCGCTCGATCTCCAGCATCTCGGCAATGGCGAGACCATGACGGCGCTCTTGCGCCTGCCGGTCGCGCTCGATCGTTTCGTGGCGTTGCCGGAGCGGCGCAGGAGCGTACGTTTCATTCCGCTCGAGGACATCGTCGAGATGTTCATCGGCAAGCTCTTTCCCGGTTACAAGGTCAACGGCTCGGGCACATTCCGCATCATCCGCGACAGCGACATCGAGGTGGAGGAGGAGGCGGAGGACCTCGTGCGCCTGTTCGAAAGTGCCTTGAAGCGCCGGCGCCGCGGTTCCGTTATCCGCATCGAGTTCGAAAGCTCGATGCCCGAAAGCCTGCGCGAGTTCGTGGCGAGCGAGCTCGGTGTTCCGGCGGCGCGCGTGAGCGTTCTGGACGGGCCGCTGGCGATCAGCCAGATTTCCGAAATCGTCAAGCTGCCGCGCGACGAGCTGAAGTTTGCGCCCTACAATCCGCGTTTCCCCGAGCGCATCCGCGAGCACGGTGGCGACTGCTTCGCGGCCATCCGCGAGAAGGACATCGTCGTCCACCATCCCTATGAGAGCTTCGACGTGGTGGTGCAGTTCCTGCGCCAGGCCGCCCGCGACCCGGAGGTGGTCGCCATCAAGCAGACACTCTACCGCACGTCGAACGACAGCCCGATCGTGCGCGCGCTCGTCGACGCGGCGGAGGCCGGCAAGACGGTGACCGCGCTGGTGGAGCTCAAGGCGCGTTTCGACGAGGAGGCCAACATCCGCTGGGCGCGCGACCTGGAACGGGCCGGCGTGCAGGTGGTGTTCGGCTTTATCGAATTGAAGACACACGCCAAGATGTCGCTCGTGGTACGGCGCGAGGACGGGCGCCTGCGCAACTATGTGCATCTGGGCACGGGCAACTATCACCCGATCACCGCACGCATCTACACGGACCTGTCCTACTTCACGGTCGATCCGGTCATCGCGCACGACGTGGCGAAGGTGTTCAACTTCATCACCGGCTATGCCGAGCCGGACGTGGACATGAAGCTTGCCGTCTCACCTTTCACGCTGCGCAGCCGGATCCTAAAGCATATCGGCGAGGAGATGGACCATGCCAGGGCCGGCCGGCCGGCACAGATCTGGATGAAGATGAACTCCCTGGTCGATCCAAAGATTATCGACGCGCTCTACGAGGCCAGCCGTGCCGGCGTGGAGATCGACCTCGTGGTGCGCGGCATCTGCTGTCTCAGGCCGCAGGTGCCTGGCCTTTCGGAGAACATACGCGTGAAATCGATCATCGGCCGGTTTCTGGAGCACAGCCGGATCTTCTGCTTCGGCAACGGACACGGGCTGCCCTCCGACGAGGCAATTATCTATGTCTCCTCCGCGGATCTCATGCCGCGTAATCTCGACCGGCGCGTCGAGGCCATGGTGCCCATCACCAACCCGACCGTTCACGAGCAGGTGCTTGGGCAGATTATGCTGGGAAATATCATGGACAACCAGCAGAGCTTCGAAGTATTGCCTGACGGAACCTCGCGGCGCATATTGCCCGAGGACGGAGAGGAAGCCTTCAACGCTCAGGAATATTTCATGACCAACCCCAGCCTGTCCGGGCGCGGCAACGCCTTGAAGTCTCATGCGCCGAGGAGGATCGCTGCCTTCAAGCGGCGCAAGAAGGTCGCAGCCGGCGAGTAAGCCGTGCCGATCACCGCCTCCCAGGGCCGGTTGCAGGACCGGCGGCCCGTATCGGTCATCGATATCGGATCCAATTCGATTCGTCTCGTGATCTACGAGGGCATCGCCCGCGCGCCCACCGTGCTGTTCAACGAAAAGATGCTGGCCGGTCTCGGACGCTCGATCGTCACCACGGGAGAGCTCGACCCCGATGGCGTGAGCCGCGCCATCGAGGAGTTCCGCCGTTTCCGGGCGCTTTCGGAACAGGCCGGTGCGCAGTCGCTGCACGTGCTGGCCACCGCGGCTGCGCGCGAGGCCACCAACGGGCCGGACTTCATACGCCGCGCCGAGGACATCCTGGGAACGAAGATACGCGTCCTTTCGGGACGTGAGGAGGCGGGCTATTCGGCTTTCGGCATCATATCGGGCTTTCACAAGCCCGATGGAATTGTCGGCGATCTCGGTGGTGGCAGCCTGGAGCTGGTCGATCTTGAGGGAGAGACCCTCGGGGAGGGCATCACCCTGCCGCTCGGAGGCTTGCGGCTGCGCCAGATGGCCGGATCCTCAGTAAACGAGGCGGCGGGGATCGCCGCAACCGAGCTCTCCCGCGCGCCCTGGCTGGAGCACGGAGCAGGACGCACCTTTTACTGTGTCGGCGGTACATGGCGGAATCTGGCCCGCCTGCACATGTACACGAACCGGTATGCGCTGCCAGTAATGCATCACTACGAGCTCGATCCCCAGGCGGATTCCGGGTTTCTCAAGCGCGTCGCGGCCGGCGAAACCGGCAAGATGAGGGGCATCCAGCGCATCTCGAAGAACCGCCGGGCATTGCTGCCCTATGGCGCGACGGTGCTTCTTGAACTCATGCGCGTGGCCCGACCGTCGAAAATCGTCATCTCCGCCACGGGCGTGCGCGAGGGCTATCTCTATTCGCTTCTGAAGGAGGAGGAACGCCGCACCGATCCGCTTTTGTCCGCAGCCGAGGAACTGGCGCTGCTGCGCTCGCGCTCAATCACCCACGCGCGCGAACTGGCGGAGTGGACGGGGACGGCCTTCGCCGCGCTCGGTATCGAGGAGAGCGAGGATGACGCGCGTTATCGCCGCGCCGCCTGCCTGCTTGCCGATATCGGCTGGCGGGCGCATCCCGAGTATCGCGGCACCCAGTCGCTCAACATCATTTCCCACGGCTCCTTCAGCGGCATCGACCATCCCGGCCGCGCCTTTATCGCCCTTGCCAACCTCTTTCGGCACGAGGGCCTTTTCGACGATGCGCTGTCGCCGGAGATGCGGGCGCTCGCCGGACCGCACTATGTGGAGCGCGCGCGGCTGCTTGGCGGCCTCTTGCGCGTGGTCTACCTTCTGACAGCATCCATGCCGGGCATCATCCCGCAACTGAAATGGGAAAAGCGAGCCGACGGCACGCTGGCGCTGCTCCTGCCGCGCTCGCACGCCGCCCTGATGGGTGAGCGGCCGCATGGGCGCATGGCGCACCTGGCGCGGGTGGCGGGGCGCGAACTGGTGCTCGACGTGGGTGCCGAATAGCGCCGGATTGCAAGCCGTTCGGGCTCCGCCCCGGAACGCAGGTAAGGTCACGGAATGGGTGCCGGTCACGCCTTGTGCTTTCCGGGACCACGCGCGGTGGAGATGGTGCGGATCACCGCCACTCTCACGGCCTTGAAATCTGTCCCGCTCGCCGGATCCTACTCTGCCGCGCGTGCCACCTCGCTTGGCGGCGTGAATGTCTCGATGCGGCGGTTGGCGAAGCGCAGGGCGGTTTCGCCGCGCAACAGCTTCAGGGCTTCCTCGCCGAACACCTCGCGCCGCCAGCCGGCGAGCGCGGGTACGTTGGCGTTTTCGCCTTCGGCGGCCAGCCGATCGATATCGTCGCCGGAGGCGAGCATCTTTGCGGCGACGCCTTCCTTCTCCGCCACCAGCTTGAGCAGGACCTTGATGAGCTCGGCTGCTGCCGCCGCGCCGTCCGGCGCATGCTGGGGCTTGGGCAGTCTCGGCAGTTCGGCCTTGGGCAATGAAAGGGCGGCATTCACGGTCTCGATGAGGCCCGCGGCGGAAGCGGAGCGCTCCCAGCCCCTCGGCGTGCTTCTCAGCCGCCCGAGCGCTGCGACGTCGCTTGGCTGCTGCTGGGCGATCTCGTAAATGGCGTCGTCCTTGAGCACGCGTCCGCGCGGCACGTTGCGCTCGCGCGCCTCGCGCTCGCGCCATGCCGCCACGTGCTGCATGACGGCGAGTTCCAACGGCTTGCGCACGCGCAGCTTCAGCCGTTTCCAGGCTTCGTCCGGATGCGGATCGTAGGTCTCGCGTGCCGTCAGAACGTCCATCTCCTCCTTCAGCCAGTGCGCGCGGCCTTCGCGGACGAGCTCCTCCTTCAGGTGCTCGAACACGGGAATGAGGTGCGTGACGTCGGCCAGCGCGTATTCGAGCTGCTTGTCCGAAAGCGGCCGCCGCCGCCAGTCTGTGAAGCGCGAGGTCTTGTCGATGCGCGTGCCGGTGACGCGGTAGACGAGCTGGTCATAGGACACGCTGTCGCCGAAGCCGCACACCATCGCTGCCACCTGCGTGTCGAAGATGGGGTGCGGGATCAGCCCGCCACCGTGATAGATGATCTCGATGTCCTGCCTGGCCGCATGAAACACCTTGGTGACGGCCTCATTGCCCATCAGTCGGAAGAAGGGCGCGAGATCCATGCCGTCGGCCAGCGGATCGACGAGGGCGGTGGTGGTCGGCGAGGCCATCTGGATCAGGCAGAGTTCCGGCCAGAAGGTGGTCTCCCGGATGAACTCCGTATCGATGGTGACGAAATCGGATTTTTCGAGCTCGGCGACGGCCTGTTCCAGCTCATGGCGGGTCTTGATGAGTTCCATGCCCCCTTATTAGGCGCTGGCGGGCGAAATGTGAAGAAAGGTGTCATAGGCGTATGCCGGCATGCCATGCATGGGAGGCCGGCTCCGCCTTGACAAAAGCGGGCGCGCATGCGCTTTTCGCGCCGGTTTGTTCGGGCCGCCGGCGCCCCAGTCACCTCAGGACACGGACGAGACAGAATGCATCGCTACCGCAGCCATACCTGCGCAGAATTGAGAAAATCCGACGTGGGCCAGACCGTACGCATTTCCGGCTGGGTTCACCGCGTGCGCGACCATGGCGGCCTGCTCTTCATCGATCTGCGCGACCACTACGGTATCACGCAGATTGTCGCCGATCCCGATTCGCCATCTTTCCAGACGGCCGAGCGCGTGCGCGGCGAATGGGTGATCCGTGTCGACGGCGCGGTGAAGGCGCGCACGGAGGAGACGGTGAACCCGAACCTGCCGACCGGTGAGGTCGAGGTCTTCGCGCGCGACATCGAGGTGCTGTCGCAGGCGAAGGAGCTTCCGCTGCCCGTTTTCGGCGAGCCGGATTATCCCGAGGACATCCGGCTGAAATACCGCTTCCTCGACCTGCGCCGCGAAACCTTGCACAGGAACATCGTCGCGCGCACGAAGATCATCGCCGCCATGCGCGAGAAGATGGGCGAGGCCGGCTTCACCGAGTTCTCCACGCCCATCCTGACGGCCTCCTCGCCGGAGGGCGCGCGCGACTTTCTCGTGCCTTCGCGCCTGCACGAGGGCAAGTTCTACGCGCTGCCGCAAGCCCCGCAGATCTACAAGCAGCTCATCATGGTCTCGGGCTTCGACCGCTATTTCCAGATCGCGCCGTGCTTTCGCGACGAGGATCCGCGCGCTGACCGGCTGCCCGGTGAGTTCTACCAGCTCGACCTAGAGATGAGCTTCATCGAGCAGGAGGACGTCTTCCACACGATGGAACCGGTCATGCGCTCCGTGTTCGAGACCTTCGCCGAAGGCAAGCCGGTGACCGGCACGTTCCCGCGCATTCCCTACGACGAGGCGATGCGCAAATACGGCACGGACAAGCCGGACCTGCGCAACCCGATCGTCATGGAAGAGGTTTCGGAGCATTTCCGCGGCTCCGGTTTCAAGGTCTTCGCCAACATCCTGGCCAACGATCCGATGGCCGAGGTCTGGGCGGTTCCCGCCAAAACCGGCGGCTCCCGCGCCTTCTGCGACCGCATGAACTCCTGGGCGCAGGGCGAGGGGCAGCCTGGGCTCGGCTACATCTTCTGGCGCAAGGAAACATCGGACGAGGCTAAATTTCCTGAAGGCGGTGGTTTTCCTGATGAAAGTGGCTGGCAGGTAGTCGGTGCCGGCCCGATCGCCAAGAACATCGGTCCCGAGCGCACCGAGGCGATCCGCACCCAACTCGGCCTCGGGGACGGGGATGCCTGCTTCTTCGTCGCCGGCGATCCGAAGAAGTTTGCGGCCTTCGCGGGGGCGGCGCGCACGCGCGCCGGCGAGGAACTGGATCTCGTCGACCGCGAGCGTTTCGAACTCGCCTGGATCGTCGACTTCCCCTTCTACGAATGGGACGAGGATGAAAAGAAGGTCGATTTCGGCCATAATCCCTTCACCATGCCGCAGGGCGGACTGGAGGCGCTCGAGGAGAAGGATCCGCTCTCCATCAAGGCGTTCCAGTACGATCTCGTCTGCAATGGCTTCGAGATTGCGTCCGGCGGCATCCGCAACCACCTGCCGGAGGTGATGGTGAAGGCTTTCGAGATCGTCGGCTTCGACCGCCAGACGGTGGAGGAGCGCTTCGGCGGCCTCTACCGCGCCTTCCAGTACGGCGCTCCTCCGCACGGCGGCATGGCGGCGGGCATCGACCGCATCGTCATGCTTCTAGTGGGCGCGAAGAACCTGCGCGAAGTGACCATGTTCCCCATGAACCAGCAGGCTGAAGACCTGCTCATGGGAGCCCCCTCGGAACCCACCGCGCAGCAGCTGCGCGAGCTGCATCTGAGGCTTGCGCCGAAGAAGGATTGAGGGAGCAAAAGGGCAACGCCCCCGCTATTCGTCATCCTCGGGCTTGACCCGAGGATCCATGCCGGATCGGCCCAATCTGCAGAATGGTCGATGTCACGGGCGATCGTTGCACCGCGCCCGCACCGATCGACCCCGCCTACTGGTTCGCATTAACGCTCAGCCCGAGTTGCTGGACGAGCATTTCGGGCGCACCCATTGCCGCGCCCATGACCATGGCGAAAGGCACCGGGTTCTCGGGCATCGCGCTGATTTCCAGGTTCTGCGGGTTTTTCAGGAAAGTGCCGACCGCCGTTGCGATGTCCGTGGCCGCCTGCTCGCCGAGGAAATTGGAGAGCTGGAGGGGAATGACGGCCGTCATCTGGGCGATGACGTCGTCGGGTGTGCTGCCCTCTCGTTCGGCCACGTAGTCGAGCATCTTGCGCGTCAGCGAATCGTCGGTGAAGCGGATGCGCAATCCATGGAAGGTGAGTTGCTGCATCATCCCGAGCATGGCCATGCCCTGGGCCGAGTTGTTCTGACCGCCGTCGGCGGACTGTCTCGCCATCTCGTCCAGCATGCGCACGAACTCGGGTGTATAGCCGGCGAAATCGACCATTAGCGCGAGCGTGCCGGCATCTTCCACCACGGCCTCGTAGCGCGTCAGACGGACGCGTCCGTCCGAGGGCTGCCACGATCCTTCCATATAGCCGCTGCCAGTGATCTGGCTGTAGCCCAGTCGTTCCAGAAGCGCGGTGGCGTCTCGGTCGTCGGCGATGGCGGCCAGGTCGAGTGAGAAGCGCTCCGCCGCGCCGACGGCCGCGAGGACGCCGTCCTCCTCCGAAAGCTCGGCATAGGCGTTTTCGAGCGAGCCGAGTGGCCCGTCCTCGCCGTCAACGTCCACCCGCGCAACCGCGAACCGCTCGTAGCGCATGGCGCCGCCGTAGGGATCGGTATCGATGTCCTGCGGCAGCACAAGGCCGGTCATCGTCGCATCCGTCAGCGAGACGGTGACGTCGTTACCCCGATGCTCGAACGCGTCGAGCGCGATGGTGCCGACGCGATAATCGCCGTCCTCCTCCTCGATGACGTCTTCCAGCGTGACGGTGCCAAGCGCGATCGCTTCGCCGCCCACGGTGCTGCGGGCGCTCACGCCCTCCAGCGTCACGTCGCTGCCGGCCATGCTCGCGGCGTCATATGTCAGCACGATCTGCTGCTTCTCGAGCAGCGCCTGCAGGCGCTCACCCACGGCATCCGACTCGACGGCGAAGGCGCACGGCGTGCCAACACCGGCTATGAGACCGGCGAGAAGAAGGGATTTGGAATGGTGGTGAAAACGGATCATGCTGGTTTCCAGAATTTCGTTTCGGTCATTATACGCCAAGACCTGAATTATTGCCCCAGGATTACCTCCGGAAGATGACCGGCAGGGTAATCCCTGTCAAATCGCGAAACCACTGACCCGCGCGCAACGCAGGGTGCGGCGCAAGGCAGGGGCGGGGACGGTGCTCAGGAGCACTTGACCTAAAGCTAACCTCAGGTCCTAGCGTCAGTTCCTTTGGAGTTCCGAGGAGACAGGAGTGCGTATCTTCATCATGGGCGGGACCGGCCTCGCTAGCGCACGGCCTGGAACCGGATTTCACCGTGGTTCAGGAAGCAAGTCTTGTTGAACAGCTGCAAATCCAGCGGGTTCGGCAGCCGGATATCCTGAACGTCAGGGCACGGTTTCTCCGACGGATCGTATGACCGGTCGATCTGAGAGATGAAAACGATGATGAGGCCCTGGTTCCGGGCGAACGTGTTCAGCACGCAAACCTGCACCGCCAGTTCGGGGTTTTCGCGTTTCTGATCGAGCAGTTGCAGGTAGTCTATGACCGCCAGCGTACCGCGAGGTGCTGGTGCCAACTTCGCGATGATGTATTCGGCGCTGATCGCGTCGGAGCAGTCGAACGCGAAAAGCCCGTCGAACCGTGCATAGTCCGCCCCGATAGAACGGAGACGGTCCAGAATCTCCCTCTCCGTGTACTCCAGCGTGAAGAAGACCGCGCGGTTGCCTGATTTCATTGCCTCCACGGCGAGCTCGAGGCTCATCAGCGTCTTGCCGTGGCCCGGGCGTGCGCCCACCAGCACCAGGTCGCCGGGGGCCAACCGGGCAAAAAGTCTTGCTGCGGGCTTCGATGCGGACAATCTCGCAGCGAGCAGGCTCCAGTTGCTGTAGCCTTCCTGAAGGGCTATCCGGTCAAGCGCTTCGTGGAGGGGAATGTTTCCTTCGCGGGATAAGAGCCTGGCCTTGCGCTTCAAACGGTAGATCGGCGCGGACAGTTTCATCGGCAACCTCCTATTGCGAGCCTTCTTCGCAATCCCTCCTTATGCCTGGTGCTCGAACAGTCGGTTCGATGATCGGTGAGCCCTGTATGAACTGTACTTTCCCGAACGGAGGGGGGAGGCGGGGGCCGCGCCCGAATCGGATCATAGCTTAATCCTCGCTGGGCGGAAATCGAGCATGTCCCCTTCGCCGTCGGCGCCCGACAGGCGTGGACGAAGGACCCGCCCCACTTGCCTTGCGGCGCGGCGTTCGATAACCGGAGCCCATGGGAAAAGAGCTGCTTCCGCCCGGCAATGGCGATGATTCGGCTCCTCCGGTCGACCTGAAGAAGGCGCTGGAGGAACGTTATCTCGCCTATGCCCTGTCGACCATCATGCACCGGGCGCTGCCCGACGTGCGCGACGGGTTGAAGCCCGTGCACCGGCGCATCATGCACACCATGCGGCTGCTGCGCCTCAACCCCGACCAGGGCTTCGCCAAGTGCGCGCGCATCGTCGGCGACGTCATGGGTAAGTTCCATCCCCACGGCGACCAGTCCATCTACGACGCGCTGGTGCGTCTCGCCCAGTCCTTCTCCATGCGCTATCCGCTGGTCGACGGGCAGGGGAATTTCGGCAATATCGACGGCGACAATGCCGCCGCCATGCGCTACACCGAAGCGCGCATGACGGAGGTCGCCGCCGAGCTTTTGACCGGCATCACGGAAGACGCCGTCGACTTCCGCCAGACCTACAATGAGGAGGACGAGGAGCCGGTTGTCCTTCCCGGCGCCTTCCCGAACCTGCTGTGCAACGGCTCCTCCGGCATTGCCGTCGGTATGGCGACCTCGATCCCGCCGCACAACGCCGCCGAGATCTGCGACGCGGCGCTCGTTCTGATCGACGATCCCGAGGCACCGGTTTCGCGCCTGCTCGAACATGTGAAGGGACCGGACTTCCCGACCGGCGGCATTCTCGTCGAGGGCGAGGCGGCCATCCGCGAGGCCTATGAGACGGGCCGCGGTGGCTTCCGCCTGCGCTCGCGCTGGCACAAGGAGGATCAGGGCCGCGGCACCTGGAACGCGGTTGTTACCGAAATCCCCTACGGCGTTCAAAAGTCGCGGCTGATCGAGAAGATCGCCGAGCTCATCATTGCCCGACGCCTGCCGCTGCTGGAAGACATCCGCGACGAAAGCGCGGAGGACATCCGCGTGGTGCTGGTGCCCAAGAGCCGCTCGGTCGAGCCCGACCTTTTGATGGAGTCGCTCTTCCGGCTTACCGACCTGGAGACGCGGTTCCCTCTCAACATGAACGTGTTGTCGCGCGGGCGCGTGCCGGGCGTGCTGTCGCTCAAACAGGTGCTGCGCGAATGGCTCGATCACCGGCGCGAGGTGCTCCTGCGCCGGTCGCGGCATCGGCTCGCCGAGATCGAGAAGCGGCTGGAGATCCTGGCCGGTTACCTCGTCGCCTATCTCAACATCGACGAGGTGATCCGCATCATCCGGGAGGAGGACGAGCCCAAGGCGGTGATGATCGAGCGCTTCGAACTGACCGACGTCCAGGCCGAAGCCATCCTCAACATGCGGCTTCGCGCCCTGCGCAAGCTGGAAGAGTTCGAGATCCGCAAGGAGTTCGAGAAGCTAACGGAAGAAAAGAGCCAGATCGAAGGGTTGCTGGGCTCGGAAGCGCGCCAGTGGAAGACCGTACGCTGGGAGGTCGCCAAGGTGCGTCAGACCTTCGACCCGGAGAAGAACCCGGCGCTCGGCCGCCGTCGCACCACCTTCGGCGAGGCGCCTGCGCACGATCTGGAGGACGTGCAGCACGCGATGATCGAGCGCGAGCCGATCACTGTCGTACTTTCCGAGAAGGGCTGGCTGCGCGCCATGAAGGGCCATTTGTCGGACTTCTCCACGCTCTCCTTCAAGGAGGGCGACGGCCTGAAACGCGCCTTCCACGCGCAGACGACCGACAAGGTCCTGCTCTTCACCACGGGCGGCAAGTTCTACACGATCGGTGCGGACCGCCTGCCGGGCGGGCGCGGCCATGGCGAGCCGGTGCGCATCATGGTCGACATGGAGAACGACCAGGCGATCGTCACCGCCTTCGTGCATGATCCGGAGCGCCGCCTGCTGCTCGCTTCCCATGGCGGAAACGGCTTTATCGTTGCCGAGAGCGACGTCGTCGCCAATACGCGCAAGGGCAAGCAGGTGATGAACGTCAAGGCACCCGACGAGGCACGGCTTTGCATACCGGTTTCCGGCGACCACGTCGCCATCGTCGGCGAGAACCGAAAGCTCCTCGTCTTCCCGCTCTCGGAGGTGCCGGAGATGGCCCGCGGCAAGGGCGTGCGCCTGCAGCGCTACAAGGACGGCGGTGTTTCCGACCTGAAGACCTTCGCCATGGAGGCGGGGCTCTCCTGGCAGGACTCGGCCGAGCGCACCTTCACTCGCCGGGGCGAAGAGCTGACCGAATGGGTGGGCAACCGCGCGGCGGCCGGGCGCATGGCGCCGAAGGGCTTTCCGCGCACCGGCAAATTCGGCTGAGGTCCTGGCGGGAGCGCGGCTGACGGCGTCACCCGGAAGAGCGCTGCCGGAAGAGAAAATCGGCCTTGCCGTCGGGTCACCAGGTGCGCCATCGTCCTTTGGGAGCTAGCCGCCAGAAGGAGCAGGCTATGACCGAGCAGATAAATCCGACACCCGCTGGTGAAGGCTGGGGCCAATGCGCCGACCAGCTCGCGGAACTGCTCGCCCGGATGTGAGCGGACCTGCTCCCTATACCGGATGGCGGATCGTTCCCGCCGCGCGGCGCCGCCGCCGACCGGTGTGGAGCTGCCACAGGGAGTGCGCCACCAGCGTAACGACAAGGATGGTGCCGCCGACGAGGCTCGCCCGCGTCGGCACCTCCTTGAAGATCATCCACACCCAGATCGGCGCCAGCACCGTCTCCAGCAGATAGAACATCGCCACTTCCGGTCCCGGAAGATATTTCGGGCCGTTGGCGAGGCAGAAGAAGGAGATCGGTATGACGACGGCGCCGTTGAGGACGATCCACCAGGGCGCCTCGATGCGATAGCCCGTTCCGGCGGTCATGAAGGCTCCCAGCAGGCAGGGCAGGGCGACCGCCACCAGTGCGGCAAACCCCATGTCGCGCCCGCTCGCACGTGTGATGGTGATGGCGAGCGCGATGGAAAAGGCGGAGGACAGCGCCATCAGGTCGCCGGCGAGGTTGCCGGTGCCGATGCTGCCGCCGACGATGATGAGGACGCCGGCGAACATCGCGGCCATGGCAATCAGGGTGGCCGGCCGCGGCCGCTCCTTCAGGAAGACCCAGGAAAGAAGGGCGGCGAACATCGAGTTGAAGGCGAGGATGAAGACGAGATTGGCCGTGGTGGTGTTGTAGACCGCCCCGATGAAGGTGACGGCCGACAGGCCGTAAAGGGCTGCGACCGCCAGTCCGGGCCGGCCCGGGATAAGCGCCGGCGCATTACGCGAGAAGAGCCGCCAGGTGCCCCAGACGACGAGCGCCACGATGACGGTGAGCCCGCTGCGCACCATGAGAATGGACCAGTGATCGCCGTCTGCAAGGCGGATCAGGGGAATGTCGACGGTGAGCGCCATGCCGCCGATCGCGGTCAGCAGCAGGCCTTTCCCGTGGCTGTTCTGGCTGTCGGACAATTGGCGCCGCTCGCTTGTGGAGGCTTCACGGAAGCGGTCATTCGTACCGCTCCCAGCCGTTGGGGCCGAGATGCTCCTGCGGCGTGAAGCGCACCTTATAGGCCATCTTGCGCGAGCCGTTGACCCAGTAGCCGAGATAGACATGGGGCAGGCCGGCGGCGTTGGCCCGCCGGATATGATCGAGGATCATGAAGGTGCCGAGCGAGCGGTCCTCGATCTCAGGATTGTAGAAGGAGTAGACCATCGATAGCCCGTCGGTCATCTGGTCCGTCAGCGCCACGCCCAGGAGTTCACCTTCGCCGCGGCCGGTGACAAAGGAGTCCGGGCCGCGCCGGCGGTACTCGATGATGCTGGTGTCGACGTGGGTATCCTCGACCATCATCGCGTAGTCGAGAACGGTCATGTCCGACATGCCGCCACGGCGGTGACGGGCATCGAGGTAGGCGCGGAAGAGCGAATACTGCTCCGTCGACGGTTCGGGAAGATGAGCGGTGCCGATCAGGTCCGCGTTGCGCTTCATGATGCGCTTCATGTTCTTCGTCGGCCGGAATTCCTGGGCGAGGATTCGCACAGACACGCAGGCCCGGCAGCCCTCGCAGGCCGGCCGGTAGGCGATGTTCTGCGATCGGCGGAAGCCGCCCTGGGTCAAGAGGTCGTTGAGTTCTGACGCCTTGTCCCCCACCAGATGCGTGAAGACCTTCCGCTCGAACTGCCCTTCCAGATAGGGGCAGGGCGAGGGTGCCGTGAGGAAGAATTGCGGCGATTGCGTCGGCTGCTGCGTCATGGTGTGTGGGCGCTACTCCTTTTCAAAGCCCATAATACCATGGACCGACCAGTGAAAACGTCAACCACATTATTGCGACAAGCGGCGCACCTGCCTTGATGAAGTCGCGGAAGGAGTAGTGCCCCGGACCCATGACCAGAAGGTTGGTCTGATAGCCGATCGGCGTGGCGAAGGAGGCGTTGGCGGCGAAGATCGTGGCCGCGACGAACGCCTCCGGCGGCGCGCCGATGGCCTCCGCGATGCCGATCGCGATGGGCGTGAACAGCACGGCCGTCGCGTTGTTGGACAGGAAGTTCGTCAACACCGCGACCACGGCGAAGAAGCCGGAGACGACCACGGCAGGGCTCTGGCCGTCCAGCAGCGTCACGACGCCGTGGGCGATCAGCTCCGCGCCACCGGTGCGTTCCAGGGCGGTGGCGGCGGCGATCGAGGCGCCCACGAGCAGGAATATCTGCCGGTCGAAGGCGCGGCCCACCTGCTGCAGGGTGAGGCACCCCGTCGCCATCATGGCGAAGGCGCCGGCGATGGAGGTGACCACGATGGGCAGGATGTTGAAGGCCGCCGTCACGACGATGAAGGCGAAGATGGCGATGGCGATCCCCGCCTTGCGCCGTTGCGGCACCGGTTCGGCGGACCATTCCAGCACGAGCAGGTCGTGGCTGTCGCGCATTTCCTCAAACGCCCGGTCGGTGCCGCCGATGAGGATCGTGTCACCTGGTTCCAGGCGGATCTCCGACAGGGGTGTGCGGCCCATGCGGTGCTTGCGCTGGACGCCGAGCATGTGCACGCCATGAGTGATGTCGATGCCGGCATTGCGGATGGTCCGTCCGGCATGGCGCGAGCCCGGCGCGATGACGGCCTCGGCGATATGGTAGTCGGGGCCCAGCGGCTGGGAAAGTTCCCCGCCGCCGGCGAAGGGTTCCGCCTCCTCGCCGCCGATGATGCCGCTCCCGCCGCGCGACAGCGCTTTTACGAACGCCCGCCGTGTCGCCGTCACCACCAACCGATCGCCCTCAGACAGGGTGACGTTTTCGAACGGCGGATAGAAGTTCATGCCGCGGCGCACGATGAGGCGGGGCGTGATCTCGCCCAGACCCGGAAAGAGCCCGGCGCGCGACTCCAGGCCGATAAAGGGGTGCCCGGCGGTCAGCCTGATCTCGCCGATGAACTGCGTGCCCGAGACGGTCTGGCGGAAGTTCTGCTCGCTGCCCGTTTCGCGCAGGATACGCGGCATTATCCAAAGGACGTAGACCGCGCCGGTGGCTGCCAGCGCGAGCCCTGGTACGGTGATGTCGAAAAAGCCGATTCCGATGCCGGACCGGGCCGCCACGCCAGCAACCAGCAGGTTGGTGGAGGAGCCGATCAGGGTCGTCATGCCGCCGAGGATCGTCATGAAGGAGAGGGGCATCAGCGTCTTGGAAGCGGCGAAGTTACGCTGCGCGGCCATCACCGTCAGGACCGGGATGAAGATCACCACCACCGGGGTATTGTTCAGGATCGCGCTCAAGGTGGCAGCCGCCAGGAGCGTGATCACGATGGTGCGCGTGTTGGAGCGCCCTCCGGAACGGGCGATGATGCGTGCCGGTCGGTCCATCGCATCGGTGGCGAAAAGCCCCTGGCCGACGATGAGCAGGGCGAGCACCGTGGCCAGCGCCGGATTGGCGAAGCCGGTGAGCAGTTCCTCCGGGTCCAGGCTCCCGTAAACCGGGCTTTCATAGGGAAAGACGGCGAAAAGCAGCAAAAAGCCTGCGAGACTGGCCAGCGCCACCTGCTCCAGCGCGAAACGCTCGCTGGCATAGGCGGCCACCGTCGCCAGGATGATCACGAGGGTCATCCAGATGTGGAAATCGGCCATGACGCGTCCCGCCAGTCAATGTTTGGCGGACCCGGATCCCTCGCCCGCCGATTGCGCCAGAGCATAAGGGCAGCACCCCGCGCCGCAAGCATGGATTTGCCCGCGCAGGCCTGCTGTGCGCAACTTTGGACCGGGTTTACCCCGCCCGCGTGGTATGCCGTTTCGTCAGCTTGCGCGCGTCACCACCGTTCCCAGCAGGAGGTCGTGCAAGGTCCGCTTGTAGCTAAGGAAGAGACTCACCAGAAGGATGAGTGGTGTCAGAATGGCGTTGCCGGCCCAGAAGAGCACGGTATGGACGACCGCCAGAACGGGATCGACACGCTGTCCGTCGAGCCGTTCGAGCCGCAGATCCATCAGCCGCATGCCGAGGGTCGACTGGTTGGGGCCGCCAAGTGTCGCCGCCACGTATAAAAGCGCGGTGAGCGGCCCCAATATGCCGAACAGGAGCCATCCCAGACCCAGGGTGAAGATTCCCAACAGGAACACCAGAAGCCCGATCGGAATGAGGAGGAGGGCGATCAGGCAATAGTCGATGAGGAAAGCGATGACGCGGCGGGTGCGCACACCCCGGAAGGTCCGCGCGTCCTCGAGCCGTGCATCCTCGGCGGACATATCGATCGTCTTCGCAGCCATACGTCAGAAAATCCCTAAAAAATTGCGAGCCCGAGCTTTGCGGCCAAGATGGGGATCGTGCTGGGCTTTTCAAGCGAATGGCCCCTCAGCCGCGAAGCTGCTTCGCCACCTCCGGCGCGAAATAGGTCAGAATGCCGTCGCAGCCGGCGCGCTTGAAGGCGAGCAGGCTTTCCATCATCGCCTTGTCGCCGTCGAGCCAGCCATTGGCGGCGGCCGCCTTGATCATCGCATACTCGCCGGAGACCTGATAGGCGAAGGTCGGTACGGCGAAATTGTCCTTCAGGCGCCGCACGATATCGAGATAGGGCAGGCCCGGTTTCACCATCACCATGTCGGCGCCCTCGGCAAGGTCCTGCTCGGTCTCGCGCAGCGCCTCGTCCGTATTGGCCGGATCGATGTAATAGGTCTTCTTGTCGCCCTTCAGAAGCCCACCCGTTCCGATGGCTTCCCGGTAGGGTCCGTAGAAGGCCGAGGCGAACTTGGTCGCGTAGGACATGATCGCCACGTCGTGAAAACCCGCCGCATCGAGCGCGTCGCGAATGGCGCCCACGCGCCCGTCCATCATGTCGGACGGGGCGATCACGTCGGAGCCGGCGGCCGCCTGCAGCACCGCCGCCTCGGCGATCTGCGAGACCGTTTCGTCGTTGACGATGGTTCCGTCAGCCAGGATGCCGTCGTGTCCATGGTCGGTGAAGGGATCGAGCGCAACGTCGGTGATGACGCCGATTTCCGGGACCGCCTCCTTGATGGCGCGGCTTGCCCGGTTGATCAGATTGTCCGGATCGAGGATTGCCGAACCCCGCGCGTCGCGCCGGCTCATGTCGATGTTCGGAAAGGTGGCGACGGCCGGAATGCCCAGTTCAGCCGCTCGCACGGCCTGTTTCACCGCCAGGTCGACCGAATATCGATAGACGCCGGGCATGGCGACGATCTCCTCCTGTTTCTTCTGTCCTTCGACCAGGAAGATCGGCCAGATGAGATCGTCGACCCGCAGGTGGTTCTCCTGCACCAGCCGGCGCGACCAGTCCGCCTTGCGCATGCGCCGAAGGCGCCTTCCGGCGGTGATGTCGTCGACGCTGCGGATGGTGTCGGGCTTGGGGCGGCCGGGCTTGTTCACGATCGATCTCCAGTTTACCGGATTCCTACCACGCGCTGCCCCCGCCGAACAACAAGTCTGCTTGTCCGATGCCGCGATGGACGCGGGCGCCATTGACGCGGGGCCGTACCGCACATAAGCACCGGTCTGGGCTTGTGCGAGGAGGCTGGTTTGGAGCTTGGATTCGGCGGCGATGCTGTTGTCTGCTTTGCGCCAACCGGCCGTGCATGCATCACCCCGCTCGACTGGCGAGCGCGATCGGATTCGCTCGCCCGGACGATGATGTCTACCGGGGGGGCGAAAAGTTCTCTCCGATATCCGGCGCGTGACGCCACCACGATGACGCCCGTCACGCGTGATGCCCGTTCAGCACCGCCCGAGGGAGGAGAGCCGGAGCTGTGATAGACGACAGGGTAGCGCAAGCGCCGGTACAGCAGTCCCCGCTCGAATATGCGCTGGAGTTGCTCCACAGGGCAGTGGCGCTTTCCTGCCTTATCCAGGGCACCGCCTACTGGGTCAGGCTCATGGGCTTCTTCGAAGGAGCGGAATGGCGGTTCGACCTCATGTCGCCGCACTGGCAGGTGGCCGCTGCGCCGCTGGCCGTGCTGTTTCCCTTCGCCGCGGTCGGCCTATGGACCCTGGCCTCCTGGGGACCGGTGATCTGGTTCATCTGCGCGTTGGCCGAAATTATCATGTACGGCCTGTTTCCCGAGCTCTACGGCACCCGTTCCTTGCTGATCGCCCTGCACGGCCTGATCGCCGTCTGCTATGCCGTTCTGCGCCTGGCGATCCATATACGCCGACGGCGCTCCGACGTTAACCGAGGTTAACGCCTTTTTAGCCCTAAATGCAGGGTTTTTTCCGTAACGCCCTGTTAAGCTTGGCTTTTAAGTCCAATTTTAGGTGCATTCGATAGGGTCGCCCCCAAGGTGAAGAAAAGAACTCACCGGCGTCAAAACGAAAGGCACAGTCATGATAAACTCGCGACCCGCGACACAGGACACGTCTGTTCACGAAGAACGTAAAGATGCCCTGCGTTCCCTCTACCTCGAATCGCTCCAGCTCGTCGAAAGGCTGCACCGCCGCCTGCTCGACGTGATCAAGGACGAGTTCGAGCGCCAGGGGCGCAAGGACATCAACGCGGTGCAGGCGCTGCTTCTGTTCAACATCGGCAATGCGGAACTGACGGCCGGGGAGCTGCGCTCGCGCGGCTATTATCTCGGCTCCAACGTTTCGTACAACCTGAAGAAGCTCGTCGACCTGGGCTTCATGCTTCATCAGCGCTCGCGTATCGACCGCCGGTCGGTGCGCATCAGCCTGACGCCGAAGGGCCAGGAGATCGCCAAGGTGGTCTCGCGGCTCTATGACCGTCACATCGGATCGATCGAGCAGGTGGGCGGCATCAAGCCGGACGAGTTCCGGCAGATGAACCGCGCCTTGCAGCGGCTCGACCGCTTCTGGAACGACACGATCGCCTACCGCATGTGACCAGTGCCATTTTGACGGCCGGGGGCAACCGGTCGAGTGCGGGGCCGCGTCTTGGCACGGCCGGTGTCCCATCCGGGACGCCGGCCGCACATTTTCGTGAAGCCGGTTTCGTTGCGCCCTTCGGCGTCACGCTAATACCATAATTGCAAGGGAATGGATCAGGATGCTGGCGCTGATGGACGGGCGACGGCGTGCACGCGATGGCGGAGAAATCACCGGGAGCTTGGCTTGGTGAAAAAATTAACGTTGTTGCGGACAGGATAGAGCAAAGCGTTTCCATGGAAGTTTGGTGAAGGTGATGAAGACGAGTCGTCGCATTTTTCTCGCCGGTGCCGGCGCCGCGGCAGCGGCAAGCACGTTTGCAGGTGCGGCCCGTGCACAGAATCTCATCGACTCGATCATCAACTCCTCGCGACGCGGTGCCTGGGGAGACCAGTTCGACGCACAGGTATCGGAAGTTGGAGAGGTCTCTTCGACCAGACCCATCCTCAGCCCCGAGACGGTGCGCCATGTCGAAAGCGCCATTGCCGAGTATTCCCGCATCACCGCGCAGGGCGGCTGGCCGGTGGTGCCGGCCAACAAGAAGCTGCAGCTCGGCGTCATCGATCCCGACGTGGAGCTTTTGCGGCGGCGGCTGATGATTTCGGGCGATCTGTCGACGCAGGCTGGCATGTCCCCAGCCTTCGATTCCTATGTCGACGCGGCGCTCAAGCGCTTCCAGGCACGCCATGGCCTGCCTGCCGATGGAGTGACGGGGCATTACACCTATTCGGCGATGAACGTCTCTGCCCGTATTCGTCTCGGCCAGCTCGAGACGAATCTGGGACGTGTGCGCGAGCAGACTTCCGGGTCGCTCGGCAACCGTTTCGTGATGGTCAATATTCCCGCTGCCGAAATCGAGGCGGTGGAGAACGGCCGCGTCGTGCTGCGCCACACGGCCATCGTCGGCAAGATCGATCGCCAGACTCCGATCCTGACGTCGAAGATCAACGAGATCATTCTCAATCCGTATTGGAACGCCCCGGTTTCCATTGTGCGCAAGGACATCATCCCGGAGATGCGCAGGAACCCCAACTACCTGGCCGACAACAATATCCGCCTGATCGCCCCGGACGGCAACGAGGTGGACCCGATGGCGGTGAACTGGTCGACGGACGAGGCGACGAAGTACAGGTTCCGCCAGGATCCGGGCCGGATCAACGCCATGGCCACGGTGAAGATCAATTTCCCCAACAGCCACGCCGTCTACATGCACGACACGCCGCAAAAGCAGCTCTTCACCGACCAGGAGCGCTTTCACTCCTCCGGCTGCGTGCGGGTGCAGAACGTGCGCGACCTCGTCACCTGGATCCTGCGCGACACGCCCGGCTGGGACCGGCGCACGATCGAGACGACCATCCAGACCGAGGAAGACCAGCGCATCCCCGTCGCCAATCCGGTGCCGGTCTATTTCACCTACATCTCCGCCTGGTCGACCGGCAGTGGCGTGGTGCACTTCCGCGACGACATCTATGGCCGCGACGGTGTCGAGGAACTGCAGATTTCGACTGCGCTCTGACGGGCGCGCGCGTGTGCCAACGGCTGAGGCCGCCCTCAAGGGCGGCCTTTTCCATTTACAAGGGAATGCCCCGAGCGGCGCTGCCGGTTCGGGCCGAACGGAACCGTGTCGCCTTATGCCCAGATCATGCCCTGAGCGGCGAGGTCGTTGTAATAGGCAGCGTCGTTATAGGGGTCATCAATGATCGTTCCGGCGACCTCCACGGCGTGGTGCTCTTCAAAGGTGGTGTCGGTGAAACTGCCGGACCCGACCAGCCGGTCCCCGTGGAAATGGTTGAAGTCCTGGATTACGTCCCGGCCGTTGCCCAAGATGAACCGATCGGCCCCATAGCCACCCACGAGGATGTCATCGCCGGCGCCGCCGTCGAGAATGTCGGCCCCCGCTTTCCCCTCTAGCAGGTTGTCGCGTTCGTTGCCTGTGAGGACGTCATTTCCGTCGCCGGCAATGACCTGGTCGATCCGGAGTAGATCGATCTCAATGACCCCTGGGCCCAGCAACTCTTCAATGGTTGCCTTTCCTTTCGCCAGATCGACGGAAACTGTGCGGTCTTCCTCCAAAAACCTGATCCTGTCGCGGCCCCCGTCGCCGTCGATAATGTAGGAGGGAAAAGTTTGCGATGAAAGCGGCTCTATCTCAAATACGTCGTCGCACCGTGTGCCGACCAGATGCTCAAAATCGTAAAGGCGATCCGATGAAACGCCGACTGTCGCCTTGCCGACAGCCCCGGCCCGGTCATCGTCGTCGTAGAGGCTGAATACTGCCTTGCTCGCGAGATTCGAGTAGTCGGCCCGGTCTATCCCGTCGCCGCCATAGAGTTGTGTATACTCGATACTATCGTTCCCACCTCGAAAAACGACATCATCTCCCGCGCCGGCAAGGATGAGATCATTCCTCCCATTGGAAAAGATGACGTCGTTGCCGGCCCCGGTGGAAATCAGGGCTGCCGCACTTTTGCTGGTAACAGTTTCGTTGCCTTCACCTCCGATGAAGACAGAGGTGTTCCCCGGCGTCGAGGGCGGGACATCGTGCTCACTGTCACCGGTGCTCGTGGAGAAAATGTAGCTGGGCGCATTGGTGACGTAGTAGCCGATAGTCAGATGCTGTTTGAGAGCCTCGTCAGTGGGCGCATTCTCGGCCCGAAGGGCGAACGCGTAATCGCCTATCTGTTCCACGCAAGAGTGGAGGCCTTTCCCTCCAATCGCATCCATGGGTGAACCTGTGAAGGCCCATTCCGGCCCGGTGACGGACACGGTGGCGGTGTCGCCGCTTATCGAGAGAATACCCTCGCAATGCGCGGCGTCCTTATCCGCCTCGAATGCCAGAATGCCGCCGTAGGCGACCATGAACTTGGCTATCGCCGGTGCCAGATCCTTTATCGACATCGACGCATCGGGCGCGCTGACGAGCCGTCCCAGTTGGTCGGCATCGTTGAAGATCGCCCGGATACCGGTGTTTCCGAAGGGCAATCCCCCTTCCTCGAGTGCGGAATAGGCGATTACCGCCTGCATGTTTGAAATTGCATCCGCCGGTTGGGTCTCGAAGGTGACCCAAGTCTGAACGGCGCTCGTGGTCCAGGCCACTTCCTCGTCGAAGAACGCCTTCAATATGCTGTCGGCCACCGCATGCCAGTTGTCCCCATGATTCTCCTTCGCATAAAGCAGCGTCACCAGCGAGTGACGCGCCACGGCGCCGCCGTCCCAGCCGAAGGTCTCGAGCTGCGCATAGTCGATCTTCTGCTCGGCCTCGCTCTGGCCGGTGGAGACCTTGTAGCCGAAATATGATGCGAGCGGCCCGAAGAAGGGCGCCGTAAGCTCGGTGCCCAGCACGCCGAGCTTCAGGGCAATGGAACCGTCGCGCAGGCCTTCGCCGATTTCGCTCTTCACATGCATCGCGTTTACCTTGCCGAAGTTGGGCATGTGCATGCCCAGCGACTGCAGCAGTTCCGGCGTCAGGGTGTCGTAGTGGAAATCATCCGGCAGGCGGCCGTCGGCCTTCATCGCCGCGACCCGCCGCTCCACCTCAGAGCCGATGGCGCCCATGGCGGCGGCGCCGAAGGGCATGTGGTCGAAGACTTCGGCCTGCGTGCCCGAAAGCAGAGATACGAAGCCGGCGAGTCCCCCACCCAGCGAGTGGCCGACCAGCAGCGGCTTGTGGGGCGCGTCGTCATAGACGGTGAGTACCGGATCGTCGTTGATCTGCCGGAGCACGCTCTCATAGAATTCGATCGCCAGCCGGCCTTGGCTCGTATCCGGAAAACCAGCGCCCAACCTCCAGCCGTTCCAGGCGTCGCTGGCGGTAGCGGCCAAGTCGTCGGTGTCCGTGCCGCGATAGGAGATGATGGTCTGGCCGTTCCACTCGTAGGCGACAGCGTAGAAGCCGGCGTCGTGCGAACCAAGCGGCAAGTCTGTATCTCGAATTCGTGCATTGCCAATCCGGGACCCGGGAATAGTAAAAGAGCCGGGGCCTTCCCCACGGTAGTAGGAATCCAGAGCGAGAATCGATATTTCTAATTCTTTCGAAATCATATTTACCTCAACTTGAAATCACCATGATGAATAGATCTATAAAAAGGCGGATTGTATGGATCTCCTATAGGGCCAAGTGCTGGTTCTGGATATTCTCCAAGCCAGCGCAGAACGAGTTCTATATTTCCACTTGTCACCTCCTCTTCTGTTGTACCTACAGTGATGCGCCTGAGCGCATATCCTTGCCCAAAGGTCGCCGACAGGTCTTCGGGATCGACCCGCTTCACGCTCGCGGGATCGTTGACGTCTTCAAACGTCACCAGCATGGGCATGCATTCCTCCGGCACGGTGCGGGTCTCGTGCGAGCGCTCCAGCTCCGGCCCCGTCTGCGCGATGAGGCCATAGTTCACCAGCAGGCCGCCATGCGAGCTGATCGGCGCGCCGCCGACGAAGGTGCAGGGTGCCAGAAAGGCCGCGCCCCGGAGGATCGCGAAGAGATATGTACCCGGCTTCACCTCCACGAACGGGGCCTCGCCCGTGACGTTCGAGAGATAGGCGGGGCCGTTGAGTCTGCCGAGTTCGCCGTTCTCCTTCCATTTGACGGCGACGACGCTCGATCCGGTCTTGGTCCCCTCCGGCGTCTCGACCTCGATCGTCACCTTCTGGTGCCAGGAATAGCTTTCCAGGCAGCCCGGGATGGAGGCGATGAGGAGCATCCAGAGGATCTTGAGGAAGTCCATCAGACCGGCCCCCCGTTCGGCGAATGGCCGACCAGCAGCGGCTCGACGGGTGCGTTATCGACGCACGGCCGGTAACCCGTGTGTATGCTCGCCCGGTGCCGGCTTTCGCGTGTCGCGGAAAAAGTGCTCTCCCGCAGCGGCTTCGAAAGATGCTCGGAGTGTATGACCGAAGACGGTATAGATTTAGAAAGAGGTTTTGGACGTGAATTGTTATCTCTATAATATATATAAAACATAATCTTTTTTCATCTATGAAGTTTTGAAAATGGGAGGAGAATTTTATAAGGTATACTGTGTTTCGTCACGCGGAATCGTGTTTCAAAATGTCTTGGTGCGGTGGTGAGTTTGCGGGTGATTGCGATCGAGCCCTGTGGTGTCCGGGCCGACGTCGTGATCGCGCTCTGAAAGCCGGGCGGCTCGACGGTCCTGGTTCGCCTGCGGCATAGCGTGTCGCGCGATATGTCGCGTCGGCTGGAAAATTATGCGCAAGACGTGGTGACGCGGCGCGAAAGATGTTAATGGCGGCGCGGTTTCCGACACGCACAGTTCTTATCAGCGCAAGGATAGACTGCCATGGCAAATGCGTCCGCCGCATCGCTCGACACCGAATCCTTTTTCTCCAAGCCGCTCGAAGAGGCCGACGGCGCCATTTTCGAGGCCGTTCGCAACGAACTCGGCCGGCAACGCCACGAGATCGAGCTGATCGCCTCGGAGAACATCGTCTCGCGCGCGGTGCTCGAGGCGCAGGGGACCGTTCTCACCAACAAATATGCCGAAGGCTATCCCGGCCGGCGCTATTACGGCGGCTGCGAGTTCGTCGACGTGGTCGAGGAACTGGCGATCGAGCGGGCGAAAAGGCTCTTCGAGTGCAAGTTCGCCAATGTGCAGCCGAATTCGGGCAGCCAGATGAACCAGGCGGTCTTCCTGGCGCTGCTTCAGCCCGGCGACACCTTCATGGGGCTCGATCTGAATTCCGGCGGGCATCTCACCCACGGCTCGCCGGTCAACATGTCGGGCAAGTGGTTCAACGTCGTCTCCTACGGCGTGCGTGAGGACGACCATCTCCTCGACATGGAGGCGGTGGAGCGGCTGGCGCATGAGAAGAAACCGAAGCTGATTCTGGCCGGCGGCACGGCATATTCGCGCATCTGGGACTGGAAGCGTTTCCGCGAGATCGCCGATGCCGTGGGCGCCTATCTGATGGTCGACATGGCGCATATCGCCGGGCTCGTTGCGGGCGATGCGCACCCGTCGCCGCTGCCGCACGCGCATGTGGTCACGACGACCACGCACAAATCGCTGCGCGGGCCGCGCGGCGGCATGATCCTCACCAATGACGAGGACATCGCCAAGAAGATCAATTCCGCAGTGTTTCCGGGCCTGCAGGGCGGGCCGCTGATGCATGTCATCGCCGGCAAGGCGGTGGCGCTCGGCGAGGCGCTCAAGCCCGACTTCAAGGCCTATGCGCACCAGGTGGTGGCGAATGCGCGGGCGCTTGCCGCCAGCCTCCAGGAGACCGGCCTCGACATCGTCTCCGGCGGCACGGACAACCACCTCATGCTCGTCGACCTGCGCCCCAAGAACGCCACCGGCAAGCGTGCCGAGGCAGCGCTCGGGCGCGCCAACATCACCTGCAACAAGAACGGCATTCCCTTCGATCCGGAGAAGCCCTTCGTCACCTCCGGCGTCCGTCTCGGCACGCCTGCGGGCACGACGCGCGGATTCGGCGTCGCGGAATTCGCCGAGATCGGCAAGCTGATCGCCGAGGTGCTCGATGGGCTGAAGGCCGCCAATTCCGACGAGGGCAATCTGGCGGTCGAGGAGGCCGTCAAGAAGAAGGTGGTCGCGCTCACCGATCGCTTTCCGCTCTACCCCTATCTGGGCTAGGGATAGCGAAGAAGGGCGATTCCCGCCGGGAAAGGTTCGCATGCGCTGTCCCTACTGCCAGTCCGAGGACACCCAGGTGAAGGATTCGCGGCCGGCCGAGGACGGCGCCGCGATCCGCCGCCGGCGCGCCTGCCCGGATTGCGGCGGGCGCTTCACCACCTTCGAGCGCGTGCAGTTGCGCGAACTCGTGGTGATCAAGCGCTCCGGCCGCAAGGTGCCCTTCGATCGCGACAAGCTGATGCGCTCCTTCGACATCGCGTTGAGAAAGCGCAACGTGGAGCCGGAGCGGGTGGAGCGGGCGGTCACCGGCATCGTACGCCAGCTCGAAAGCTCCGGCGAGAGCGAGATCGCCTCGGACGAGATCGGGCTTCTCGTCATGGAAGCGTTGAAATCGCTCGATGACGTCGCCTATGTGCGCTACGCCTCCGTCTATCGCAATTTCCGCGAGGCGAAGGATTTCCAGGATGTGCTGGGCGAGCTGAAGGGGCCGGGCGCGGAGTAAGTGGCCGATGTTCCTCGGCGGCGGGAAGGCGGATAGCAACGGCTTGAAAACTGGTGCGCGAGGGCACCGATGCGTCCGTTCCCGGCACGACCTTCTGACGGAATAGTATTATGCAGGGTGCTTTCACAGAGGAAACCGACCAGCGCTTCATGGCCGCCGCCATCCGGCTGTCGCGGCGCCATCTCGGGCTCACCGGCACCAACCCGTCCGTCGCCACGTTGATCGTCCGCGACGATGGTGCGGGGCCCTGTATCGTCGGGTGGGGCGTGACGGCCGTCGGCGGCCGTCCGCATGCCGAGCCGCAGGCGATCGCGGAAGCGGGAGACAAGGCACATGGAGCGACCGCCTATGTGACGCTGGAGCCTTGCGCCCATCACGGCCGCACGCCGCCCTGTGCC
>NZ_JBHSUM010000042.1:0-29934 GCF_042660605.1 Nitratireductor sp. GCM10026969 | reverse complement strand
CCCGGTGCGCGGCCGGCCAGCGCGCGAGGGCGGCACATGGGCTTCGCCCTTGCCGCTGCGACCCTTGCCCGAACCGCCGGCGCCGGGGAATTTGATGATGGCGCTTTCGTCGGTCAGCGTGGTAAAGCCTGATGCCGGCGCCGAGGTGAAGCGCTCGACCTGCGATCCGGGCTCAACGGTGTCGCCCTTGCCGGCTTCGAAGGCGTCGATGATCTCTTCCAGCCGCTCCGGAGTCAGATCCTCGTACGTGTCCTTGAAGATCATCACCATGGGCGCGTTGACGCAGGTGCCCTGGCACTCGACCTCCTCCCAGGAGAGCGTGCCCTCTTCGTTCGTCTTGAACGGCTCAGGATTGATCTTCTTCTTGCAAACGTCGATCAGGTCGCCCGCGCCGCGCAGCATGCAGGGCGTGGTGCCGCACACCTGGACATGAGCGCGCGTGCCGACGGGCTCGAGCTGGAACTGGGTGTAGAAGGTCGCGACCTCCAGGACGCGGATCAGCGGCATATCGAGCATCTCGGCGACATGCTCGACCGCGGCGCGGGTCACCCAGCCCTCCTGCTCCTGGGCACGCATGAGAAGCGGAATGACGGCCGAATATTGCCGTCCCTTGGGATATTTCCTGATTGTCTCCTTCGCCCAGGCCTTGTTCTCCCTGGTGAAGGCAAAGCCTGAGGGCTGGATGGCTTCGTCTGCGAGACGGCGGACTGACATTATCTGTCTACCTCACCAAAAACGATGTCGAGGGAGCCAAGCACGGCGGCGACATCGGCCAGTAGATGGCCCCGGCACATGAAATCCATTGCCTGGAGATGGGCAAAGCCCGGCGCGCGCAGCTTGCAGCGGTAGGGCTTGTTGGTGCCGTCGGAGACCAGGTACACACCGAATTCGCCTTTCGGCGCCTCGACCGCAGCATACACCTCGCCGGCCGGCACGTGATAGCCTTCCGTGTAGAGCTTGAAGTGATGGATGAGCGCCTCCATGGAGCGCTTCATCGCCCCACGCTTGGGCGGCACCACCTTTCCGTCCTCATTGGAGACGGGGCCGACGCGCTGCTTGCCGAGGAGTTGCTCGACGCACTGGCGCATGATCTTCGCCGACTGGCGCATCTCTTCCATCCGGATGAGATAGCGGTCGTAATTGTCGCCGTTCTTGCCGACCGGGATGTCGAAATCCAGTTGCCGATAGCACTCGTAGGGCTGGCTCTTGCGCAGGTCCCAGGCCGCGCCCGAGCCGCGCACCATCACGCCGGAGAAACCCCAGGCCCAGGCATCCTCGAGGCTGACGACGCCGATATCCACGTTGCGCTGCTTGAAGATCCGGTTTTCCGTGAGCAGTTCGTCGAGATCGTCCATTGTCTTGAAGAACGGATCGATCCACTTGCCGATATCCTCGACGAGCTTTTCGGGCAGGTCCTGATGCACGCCGCCGGGCCGGAAATAGGCCGCATGCATGCGCGAGCCGGAGGCGCGCTCGTAGAAGACCATCAGCTTCTCGCGTTCCTCGAAGCCCCAGAGCGGCGGCGTGAGCGCGCCGACATCCATGGCCTGCGTCGTGACGTTCAAGAGATGGTTCAGGATACGGCTGATCTCGGAATAGAGCACGCGGATGAGCTGTCCGCGGATCGGCACGTCAATCTCCAGAAGCTTTTCGATCGCCAGTGCGAAGGCATGCTCCTGGTTCATCGGCGCGACATAGTCGAGCCGGTCGAAATAGGGGATCGCCTGCAGATAGGTCTTGTGCTCGATCAGCTTCTCGGTGCCGCGGTGCAGAAGTCCGATATGCGGATCGACCCGCTCCACCACCTCGCCGTCGAGTTCCAGCACCAGACGCAAAACGCCATGCGCGGCGGGATGCTGCGGGCCGAAGTTGATGTTGAAATTGCGGACTTGCGTCTCAGGCATTTCCGGCGTCCTGTTTGGCGGTGAAGGCCGCAATGACCTCCGCTCCCGTCATTTTCTTGGTATCGTTCGCGAAGGCGTAGTTGGCGGGCTTTTCATCGACGAATATCTCCGACGCGAATGCAAACGCGTCCGGGTCCTCGAATGCATGGATCGACACGGCGGCACGGTCACCGCCGACACCGCGCCAGAACAGCGACGAGCCGCACTTGCGGCAAAAACCCCGCTCGCCCCAGTCCGAGGAGCGATAGACGGCCGGTTCCTCACCTGCGACGATCTGCAGACCTTCGCATTCAACCGCCATGAAAGTCCCGCCCGACCAGCGCCGGCACATGCCGCAATGGCATACGCCCATTTCATGTTCGAGCGGTATCGCCTCGAAACGCACCGCGCCGCATAGGCACCGACCGTTCAGCTTTGCGTTCTTGCCCATCACGCAGCCTCAGTTCGCCTTCTCATCGCCGGGCAGGACGTAATCCGTCCCCTCCCAGGGCGAGAGGAAATCGAAGTTGCGGAACTCCTGGCGCAGGTCCACCGGTTCGTAGATGACTCGCCGGGCATCCCCGTCATAGCGCACTTGCACGAAGCCGGTGAGCGGGAAGTCCTTCCTGAGAGGATGCCCCTCGAAGCCGTAGTCCGTCAGGATGCGGCGCAGGTCCGGGTGGTCGGAGAAAAGGACGCCGTAGAGATCGTAAATCTCGCGCTCGTACCAGTCGGCCGCCGGAAACACCTCGACCACCGAAGGCACCGGCGTGTCCTCGTCCGTCGACACCTTCACGCGGATGCGCTGGTTCTGGCGCGGCGAGAGAAGGTGATAGACGATCTCGAAGCGCTTGTCGCGCTCGGGATAGTCGACGCCCGAGATATCGACGAAGGCGAAGAACTGACACTGAACGTCCGTCTTCAGGAAGTTCAGCACGTCGATGATGTCGCCCGGCTCCACGAACAGCGTCAACTCGCCATAGGCGACCATCGCGTCCTGGATCTGGGCGTCGAGCTTCTCGGTAATGTAGGCCGCAAGGTCCTTCAGCGCTTCGCTCATGGCTCGCTCCTACCGTTCGATCGTGCCGGCGCGGCGGATCTTCTTCTGTAGAAGAAGAATGCCGTAGAGCAGCGCTTCGGCCGTCGGCGGACAGCCCGGCACGTAGATGTCGACGGGCACGATGCGATCGCAGCCGCGCACCACCGAATAGGAATAGTGGTAGTAGCCGCCGCCGTTGGCGCAGGAGCCCATGGAGATGACGTAGCGGGGCTCCGGCATCTGGTCGTAGACCTTCCTGAGCGCCGGCGCCATCTTGTTGGTCAGCGTGCCGGCGACGATCATCACGTCGGACTGGCGCGGGGAAGCGCGCGGGGCGACGCCGAAGCGCTCAGCATCGTAGCGCGGCATGGAGACATGCATCATTTCCACCGCGCAGCAGGCGAGCCCGAAGGTCATCCACATGAGCGAACCGGTGCGCGCCCAGGTGATCAGCGCCTCGGACGAGGTGACGAGAAAGCCCTTGTCGGTCAGCTCTTCGTTGATGGAGCCGTAAAAGGGGTCGTCCTTGCCGACCGGGTTGCCCGTATTCGGGTCGATGATGCCGCGGGGCGCGGGCGCGACGAGCGTGTCGTTCAATCCCATTCCAGCGCTCCCTTCTTCCATTCATAGATAAAGCCGATCGTCAGCACGCCCAGGAAGATCATCATGGACCAGAAGCCGAACCAGCCGATTTCGCCGAAGGACACCGCCCAGGGAAACAGGAACGCCACCTCGAGGTCGAAGATGATGAAGAGGATGGCGACCAGGTAGAAGCGCACATCGAACTTCATGCGCGCATCGTCGAAGGCGTTGAAGCCGCACTCATAGGCGGACAGCTTCTCCGGGTCGGGGTTGCGGTAGGCGACGATGAACGGGGCGATGATCAGCACCGTACACAATCCCAGCGCGACCGCGAGGAAGATGATGATGGGTAGATATGAACTCAAGAGATCGTTCATCGTCCGACTTTCCGTTGCCCGCGTGAGGCGAGGCTCCGTACTGGGCGCATAACACCACCGCCGGCGGCCCGCAGCGCGGCAAGGCCCTTGTTGCAACGCGGCGAGGGTTAGCGCAGGCGGTCAGGGGACGCAAGTCAAACCTTGGCAAGAATGGGGCATGGAATGCCCCTTACCCGCAAGGACCGAACCCCGCCTGCCCGCCCCCTGAGGCCAGCGGATATCCCCCATGTAGGAATATTTACATGCGCCGTGAAGCCTCCTTCCGCGGGTTATCCAGAAAATGTCAGCAGTGAAGACGTGGAACGGGGCAAACGGGTGGCCGGTCCGGCGCCGGAACGCTAGCCTGCGCGCGAAGTCGACAAGGGAGGCGGAAGATCCGTGCCAAACGGTGAGAGGCTGACACAACGGCATGTGCGACGAATTGTCCTCGCCGCGCAAGGCTTTGGCGATCGACGACCGAAAGGCCCGGTGGAGCGGCGGCACATGATGCGCGTGCTGGGCCGCATCGGGCTCTTCCAGATCGATTCGGTCAATGTGGCCACCCGCGCGCACACCATGCCGCTCTTCTCGCGCCTGGGGCCTTACCGCACCAGCCTATTGGAGCGCAGCGCCGCGCGCCGGCCGCGTGTCCTGTTCGAATACTGGGCACACGAGGCGTCCCTCCTGCCCGTCGAGACGCAACCGCTCCTGCGCTGGCGCATGGAGCGCGCGGCCGACGGCAAGGGAATCTACGGCGGCCTCGCCCGCTTCGGGCGCGAGCGGCGTGCCTTCATCGACGAGGTGCTGGCCGAGGTCGCCCGCCGCGGTCCCCTCGCCGCCTCCGACATCGACGGGCACACGGGCACTTCCGGCTGGTGGCAGTGGAGCGACGCCAAGCGCGCGCTCGAATGGCTCTTCTGGGCGGGATACGTCACGACGCATTCGCGCAAGCCCAGCTTCGAGCGGCTCTATGACCTGCCCGAGCGGGTGCTGCCGCCGGAGATCCTCGCCACGCCCACCCCCGCGCCCGAGGACGCCATGCGCGGGCTCGTCGAGATCGCGGCGCGGGCGCTTGGCGTCGGCACGGCAAGCGACCTGCGCGACTATTTCCGCCTGCCGCCGGCCGATTGTCACGCCCGCATCGAGGAGTTGGTGGAAGCAGGCATGCTCGTGCCCGTTGCGGTGAAGGGTTGGCCGCAGCAAGCCTATATGCATCGCGAAGCACGCCTACCGAGAAAGGTCCGCGCGCGGGCGCTGCTCGCCCCCTTCGATCCGCTCGTCTGGGAACGCGCACGGACGGAGCGCCTGTTCGACTTCCGCTACCGCATCGAGATCTACACGCCCGCCGAGAAGCGGGTCTACGGCTATTACGTCTTCCCCTTCCTCCTGGACGAAGGGCTCGTCGCGCGCGTCGATCTCAAGGCCGACCGGCAGCGGGGTGTCTTGCGCGTGCAGGCCGCCCATGCCGAGCCGGGCGCCCCGCCCGAGACGGCGGCGGAGCTGCGGGCGGCGCTGTCGGAGATGGCCTCATGGCTCGGCCTCGAACGCGTGGAGATCGGCGAGCGAGGCGACCTTGCGGACACGTTGAAGGCGGCTGAGGAATTGAATCGTCTTGACGTGGATCTGGAAACCCGTTGATGAGATCTTTCCGTTAAGGTGCCCGGGATTTCAGGGGGCGACTGTCCTTTGTATGGAGTAGAATCGATGTTCGCCCGTGCCCTTTCCCTCCTTCTCCTCCTGACCCCGAGCGCGGCCGCGCAGCCGCTCGAGTGCAGCGACATCACCGGGAGCGTGTTCGAGGACCGCAACGGCAACGGCTATCAGGATCCCGGCGAGCCGGGCCTGCCCGGCGTTCGGCTTGCCACCGTCTCCGGCCTGCTCGTTGAGACGGATGCCAAGGGGCGGTTCCACATCGCCTGCCCGCAGGCCCCCGGCGGCCCCTTCGGCTCGGCCTTCGTGCTGAAGCTCGACACGCGGACGCTCCCCACGGGCTATCGCGTGACCACCGAGAATCCGCGCATGGTGCGCCTGACCCGCGGCAAGGCTACCCACCTCGCCTTCGGCGTCAGCCTCAAGCGCTAACGCCTCGGCCCGTAACGAGAATCGATGTTCGGAAAACACAACGTGCCGGTTCGGCGCAGACAGGGCCTTTGTGCGCCCACGCGGGCGTACGGCACTGGAGCGCCACGCTGCACGAGATAATCTGAGTTTCGAAGGAATGGCGCGAGTGACGGGGCTCGAACCCGCGACCTCCGGCGTGACAGGCCGGCACTCTAACCAACTGAGCTACACCCGCGCGACCGACGCCGCTGATTTGCGTGGCGTCGTGGCGGTCACTTAGGCGCTTCCTGATGCCCTGTCAAGCAGGTCCAAGGTGCTTTGCTGGCTGAATTCACACGGACGATGCCGACGCGCGATTTCCGCTTGCGATCGGACCACGAACCGCCTAAACGGACGGGCTTGAGAGCCGGCCGCCAGGCCGGCACCGCGACCCTGGGGCGATTAGCTCAGCTGGTAGAGCGCTTCGTTTACACCGAAGATGTCGGGAGTTCGAGTCTCTCATCGCCCACCACAATCTCGCACCCTGCTGCCAACCACGGCACGCTTCACGCCCTCCCCCAGAACGCAGAAAAGCCGGGTCGAAGCCCGGCTTTCCTTGAAAACAGATCCTGTCGGGCGATCAGTTGATCGCGTCTTTCAGGCCCTTGCCGGCGGAGAATTTCGGCACGTTGCGGGCCGGAATCTGAACCTCGGCGCCGGTCTGCGGGTTGCGGCCCGTGGTGGCCTCGCGCCGCGAGACGCTGAAATTGCCGAAGCCGACAAGCCGGACGTCGCCCCCCTTCTTCAGCTCGCCCGTGATGACGGAAAAAACCGCGTCGACTGCGGACTGCGCATCGCCCTTGGAGATGCCGGCCTGGTCAGCCACGGCGGATACCAGCTCGTTCTTGTTCATAAACAACAAACCCCTTCTTGATAACGGCCGGAGATCGACTCAACCGGCATGCGGCGCAGTTTATGAAGAACCAACTTGTCGACCAAGCGGGAAATGAGCCGGAAAAGCGAAAATTCCCCGGATTTCCGGGGTTTTCCAACAAAAAGCCGGCCCTTTCGGGCCGGCTTTCGTTTTTTCGGCTGGTTTCGGGCCACAATCAATGGGCGACAGTCTGGCTTCCCGCCTCCTCGGAGACGTCCACCTTCTGGGCCGCGGCGACCGGTTCCACCCATTCGATCGGCTCGGGCATGCGTACCAGCGCATGCTCCAGAACCTCGCCGACGCGGGCGACCGGCACGATCTCCAGGGCGTTCTTCACGTTCTCCGGAATGTCGACCAGGTCCTTGGCGTTCTCTTCCGGGATCAGAACGGTCTTGAGACCGCCGCGGAGTGCGGCGAGCAGCTTCTCCTTCAGTCCGCCGATGGGCAGCACCCGCCCGCGCAGCGTGATCTCGCCGGTCATGGCGATGTCCTTGCGGACCGGGATGCCCGTCGCAACGGAAACGATGGCCGTCACCATGGCGACACCGGCGGAAGGACCGTCCTTCGGCGTGGCGCCCTCGGGCACGTGCACGTGGATGTCCTTCTTGTCGAAGATCGGCGGCTCGACGCCGAAATCGACCGCTTTCGAGCGGACATAGGAGGCCGCCGCGGAGATCGACTCCTTCATCACGTCGCGCAGGTTGCCCGTGACCGTCATCTTGCCCTTGCCCGGCATCATGACGCCCTCGATGGTGAGCAACTCACCGCCGACCTCGGTCCATGCGAGCCCGGTGACGACACCGACCTGGTCCTCGCCCTCGGCCTCGCCGAAGCGGAAGCGCGGCACGCCGAGATAGTCGGCCAGGTTCTCCTCGGTGACCTCCACCGTCTCGACACCCGTCTTGGTGATCTCGGTGACGGCCTTGCGGGCGAGCTTCATCAACTCGCGCTCGAGGTTACGCACACCGGCTTCCCGCGTATAGGTGCGGATGATCGCCTGCATGGCGCCGTCTGTGATGGAGAACTCCTCTTCCTTCAGCGCATGCTCGCGCACGGCCTTGGGCAGGAGATGCCGCTTGGCGATTTCGACCTTTTCGTCCTCGGTGTAACCGGCGATGCGGATGATCTCCATCCGGTCCATCAGCGCCGGCGGAATGTTCAGCGTGTTCGCCGTCGTCACGAACATCACGCTCGACAGGTCGTATTCGACCTCGAGGTAATGGTCCATGAAGGTCGAGTTCTGCTCCGGATCCAGGACCTCGAGCAGCGCCGAGGACGGATCGCCGCGGAAGTCCATGCCCATCTTGTCGATCTCGTCGAGCAGGAAGAGCGGATTGGACTTCTTGGCCTTCCGCATCGACTGGATGACCTTGCCGGGCATCGAGCCGATATAGGTGCGCCGGTGTCCACGGATCTCGGCCTCGTCACGCACGCCGCCCAGCGCCATGCGCACGAACTCGCGTCCGGTGGCCCGGGCGATCGACTTGCCGAGCGAGGTCTTGCCGACGCCGGGAGGGCCGACAAGGCACAGGATCGGGCCCTTGAGCTTCTTCTGCCGGCTCTGCACCGCAAGATACTCGACGATGCGCTCCTTGACCTTTTCCAGTCCGAAGTGGTCCGCGTCGAGCACCTCCTCGGCAAAGCCCAGGTCGTTGCGCACCTTGGAGCTCTTTCTCCACGGGATGGAGAGCAGCCAGTCGAGATAGTTGCGCACGACGGTCGCTTCCGCCGACATGGGCGACATGGTCTGGAGCTTCTTCAGCTCCGCTTCCGCCTTTTCGCGCGCTTCCTTCGACAGCTTGGTCTTCTTGATGCGCTCCTCGAGCTCGGCCGCCTCGTTGCGGCCGTCCTCGCCCTCGCCGAGCTCCTTCTGGATGGCCTTCATCTGCTCGTTGAGGTAGTACTCGCGCTGCGTCTTCTCCATCTGCCGCTTGACGCGGGAGCGAATGCGCTTCTCCACCTGGAGGACGGAAATCTCGGCCTCCATGAAGCCCATGGCCTTTTCGAGCCGCTCGCGCACCGACAGCGTGGCCAGCATCTCCTGCTTTTCCGGGATCTTGATCGCCAGGTGCGAAGCCACCGTGTCGGCGAGCTTCGAGTAATCCTCGATCTGGCTCGTCGCGCCGACGACCTCGGGCGAGATCTTCTTGTTGAGCTTCACGTAATTCTCGAAGTCGGCGACGACGGAACGGGCAAGCGCCTCGATCTCGACCTCGTCCTCCTTGGGATCGTGCAAGAGCGAGGCACGCGCCTCGTGATAGTCCTCGCGCTCGGTGAAGCCGGAAATGCGCGCACGCGCGGCACCCTCGACGAGCACCTTCACGGTCCCGTCGGGAAGCTTGAGCAATTGCAGGACGTTTGCGAGCGTGCCGACATCGTAGATCCCGCTCGGGTCGGGATCGTCGTCGGCGGCGTTCATCTGGGTGGCCAGCAGCACCTGCTTTTCGGCCCCCATCACCTCTTCCAGCGCCTTGATCGACTTCTCGCGCCCCACGAAGAGCGGCACGATCATGTGCGGAAACACCACGATGTCGCGCAACGGCAAGACCGGAAAGAGGGTGTCACCGGAAGTTTTCGGGGTCTCAGTCATTGTTCAGCCTTTTTATGCCGCGACCGCTCGAAAGCCGATCGCGGACCTCATATGAAAGACGTCGTTCCGCTCTTGGAAAGCTTGCCGGCTGCAACACCATCCGGAACGAAACCCGCCACCACTTGCTGCCATAGGTGGAGGCGCGGAGCCTTGAGATCAAGGGTAGAAGCCCGGCAATTCCAGCACCGTACCGACCGGGGGCGACCGGCCTCCAGGGCCGGTAGATGGTCCCCCCGTCGACGGATTGCCGGTCTCACGCGCTAACGCTGCCCTTTTCCTTTTCACGCTCGGCGTAGATGTAGAGGGGGCGCGCATTGCCGCTGACCACCTCGTCCGAGATCACAACCTCCTGAACGCCTTCCAGCGCCGGCAGCTCGAACATGGTGTCGAGCAGGATGGCTTCCATGATGGAGCGCAGGCCGCGCGCTCCCGTCTTGCGCTCGATCGCCTTGCGGGCGATCGCCAGCAGTGCGTTCTCGTGGAAGGTCAGTTCCACGTTCTCCATCTCGAACAGGCGCTGATACTGCTTGACCAGCGCGTTCTTCGGCTCCGACAGGATCTGGACCAGCGCCTGCTCGTCCAGGTCCTCCAGCGTCGCCAGCACCGGCAGGCGGCCGACGAATTCCGGGATGAGGCCGAATTTCAGAAGGTCCTCCGGCTCGACCTGGCGCAAAAGCTCGCCCGCGCGGCGATCCTCGAGCGAAGCCACGTCGGCGGCAAAGCCGATCGAGGTCTTGCGGCCGCGGTCGGAGATGATCTTCTCGAGCCCCGCGAAGGCGCCACCGCAGATGAACAGGATCGAGGAGGTGTCCACCTGCAGGAATTCCTGCTGCGGATGCTTGCGCCCACCCTGGGGCGGCACGGAGGCGACCGTGCCCTCCATGATCTTGAGCAGCGCCTGCTGCACGCCCTCGCCCGACACGTCACGCGTGATCGAGGGGTTGTCGGACTTGCGCGAGATCTTGTCGATCTCGTCGATATAGACGATGCCGCGCTGGGCGCGCTCGACATTGTAGTCCGCCGACTGCAGCAGCTTGAGGATGATGTTCTCCACATCCTCGCCCACATAGCCCGCTTCGGTGAGCGTCGTGGCGTCGGCCATGGTGAAGGGCACGTCGATGATGCGCGCCAGC
Organism: Nitratireductor sp. GCM10026969; assembly: GCF_042660605.1. NCBI lineage: Bacteria > Pseudomonadati > Pseudomonadota > Alphaproteobacteria > Hyphomicrobiales > Phyllobacteriaceae > Nitratireductor > Nitratireductor sp. GCM10026969. Next base: position 19,377 of record NZ_JBHSUM010000042.1, on the reverse strand, counting down.
GTCTGGGCGAGCAGCGTCTTGCCGCAGCCCGTCGGCCCGATCAGCAGGATGTTGGACTTGGCCAGCTCCACGTCCGGGTTCTTGCCGGCGTGCGCCAGGCGCTTGTAGTGATTGTGCACGGCGACGGAGAGCACCCGCTTGGCGTGGTCCTGGCCGATCACGTAATCATCGAGAACCTTGATGATCTCCTGCGGGGTGGGCACGCCCTCACGCGACTTCACCATCGAGGACTTGTTCTCCTCGCGGATGATGTCCATGCACAGCTCGACACATTCATCACAGATGAAGACGGTCGGGCCGGCGATCAGCTTGCGCACCTCGTGCTGGCTCTTGCCGCAAAACGAGCAGTACAGCGTGTTCTTGGAATCACCGCCGCTGTTGCTGATCTTGCTCATCTTTCATGTCCTTTCAGTACCACCGGCGCCCCTTGATACGGGGTTTCTGCCGGGAGAGCGAAGAAAGGAGGGGTTTGGTTCCCCACCACTTCACCCCATTTTCGATTTCCGAACGAAACACAAATCGGAAAGCGCGGCAACAATCCCCAGCAAAGCCTAGGGTCTCGAATTTCAACATTGGCTTAACGTAAGCGGTTGCCGCCGCTTAGGGAACAGGAAATTGTGACGGAAATGACGCAACCCCCGGCTATTTTCGGGCTTTCCGTTCATCCAGTCCCGCTGCCGCAACTCAGGTCGCCTGCGGCCTCTCGATCGCCTCGCGATGCGTGATCACCTTGTCGATGAGGCCGAACTCCACCGCTTCCTCCGAACTCATGAAGTGATCGCGGTCGAGTGTCTTCTCGATGGTTTCATAGTCCTGGCCCGTGTGCTTGACATAGACCTCGTTCAGCCGCCGCTTCAGCTTGATGATGTCCTGGGCGTGGCGCTCGATGTCCGAGGCCTGTCCCTGAAACCCGCCGGAAGGCTGATGGACCATGAGCCGTGCGTTCGGCGTAGCGAAGCGCATGCCCTTGGCGCCAGCACACAGAAGCAGCGAGCCCATCGAGGCAGCCTGCCCGACGCAGAGCGTGGAAACCGGCGGCTGGATGAACTCCATCGTGTCGTAGATGGCCATCCCGCTGGTCACGACGCCGCCCGGCGAGTTGATGTAGAGCGCGATCTCCTTCTTCGGGTTTTCGGCCTCGAGAAAGAGCAACTGCGCACAGACCAGCGAGGCCATGCCGTCCTCGACCGGCCCGGTGATGAAGATGATGCGTTCCTTCAGGAGACGCGAAAAGATGTCGTAGGCGCGCTCGCCGCGGTTGGTCTGCTCGACGACCATCGGCACCAGATTCATCGCGGTCTCGACGGGGGTGGGCATGAAGTGCACCTTTCGATTTGGAAGCGCGCGCCCGGCAAGGCGCGAGACGGCAGATTCGTTCAGTTCGTAGCCGATAAATAGGACGCCACATTCCCTTCGCGCAAGGGCAGAGCGAAAATGCCGCGCGACATCCCTTCCGCGGCCCGCCCGGACGCCCTCTCCACCTCCGGGCGGGAGGCGCGTGCAATCAGCCGCCTCACACTTTCGCCAGCGCCTGCTCCAGATCGGCGATGATGTCCTCGACATCCTCGATGCCGACGGAAAGGCGGATGACATCCGGTCCCGCGCCGGCCGCCACCTTCTGTTCGTCCGAAAGCTGCCGGTGGGTGGTCGAGGCGGGGTGGATGATGAGCGACTTGGTGTCGCCGATATTGGCGAGGTGCGAGTGCAGTTCGACGCCTTCCACCACCTTCACGCCGGCATCGAAGCCGCCCTTCAGGCCGAAGGTGAAGACGGCGCCCGCCCCCTTCGGCGAATATTTCTGCATCAGCGCATGGTTGGGATCGTCCGGCAGTCCCGGATAAGAGACCCAGTCGACCGCGGAATGCTCCTGCAGCCATTTCGCCACCTTGAGAGCGTTGTCGGAGTGACGCTGCATCCTCAGTGGCATGGTCTCGATGCCGGTCAGGATAAGGAAGGCATTGAAGGGCGAGATCGCCGGGCCGAAGTCGCGCAGGCCGAGCACGCGCGCGGCGATGGCGAAGGCGAAGTTGCCGAAGGTCTCGTGCAGCACCACGCCGCCATATTCGGGCCTGGGCTCGGAAAGCATCGGGTAGTTGCCGGATTTCGACCAGTCGAAGGTGCCGCAGTCGACCAGCGCACCGCCCACCGAATTGCCGTGTCCGCCCATGAACTTGGTCAGTGAATGGACCACGATATCGGCACCATGGTCGATCGGCTGCAGGAGGTAGGGCGTGGCCATCGTATTGTCGACGATGAAGGGCAGACCGTGCCGATGCGCCACTTCGGCGATCTTCTCCAGATCCACGAAGGTGCCGCCCGGATTGGCCAGGCTCTCGACGAAGATCGCCCGGGTCTTCTCGTCGATCTGGCTTTCGAAGCTCTCGATGTCGTCCGGATCCGCCCAGCGCACCTGCCAGTCGAAGTTCTTGAAGGCGTGGCCGAACTGGTTGATCGAGCCGCCGTAGAGCTTGCGCGCGGCGATGAAGTTGCAGCCCGGCTGCATGAGCGTATGGAAGACGAGAAGCTGCGCCCCGTGGCCGGAGGCGGTGGCCAGCGCCGCCGTGCCCCCCTCGAGCGCGGCGATGCGCTCCTCGAGCACCGCCTGCGTGGGGTTCATGATGCGCGTGTAGATGTTGCCGAAGGACTTCAGCCCGAAGAGCGATGCGGCGTGGTCGACATCGTCGAACACATAGGAAGTGGTCTGGTAGATCGGCGTGGCGCGGGCACCGGTCGCCGGGTCGGGCTGGGCGCCGGCATGGACGGCGAGCGTGTTGAAGCCGGGCGTGCGCTCGTTCATGGGGTCTCCTCCGGTAGCAATTATTCCGCGCAATCAATACAGAGACGGCGCGCGAAGGCAAAGAAGTTTTGCCCGATTTCCCGGCAGTGCCTGGAAGATTATGAGGGCGCATGCCGGCCCGAAGGGTCACCGCTGGCGGATGCCGAAACTCTGGAAACCCTGCCGCAGGATCGGCTTTTTCGAAGAGATGACGCGGCTGTTCACCCCATTCCAGCCGATCTCGCGCGACAGCCTGCCGTACTCGATCTTCGGGCAGCGGTTCATGACGACCTTGATGCCCTTCTCCTCCAGCCGCGCCGCGGAAGCATCATCGCGCACGGTCAGCTGCATCCAAACCGCCTTCGGCAGCGAGTCCATGGCAAGGATCTGGTCGGTGATCCCCGGCACCGCGCTCGAAGCGCGAAAGATGTCGACCATGTCTACCGGTTCGGGAAGATCGGCGAGCGAGGCGCAGGCCACCGCGCCCGCGATCTCCCTGCCCGCCTGGCCCGGATTGATCGGGAAGACCGTGTATCCCTTGTCGACGAGATACTTGGTGACGAAGAAGCTCGGCCGCACGTCGTTGGCCGAGGCGCCGACGACGGCAATGCTTCTCACGCTGTTGAGAATGCCGGCGATATAGGCGTTGTCGTAGGCGTCGTGGTTCATTCGGGCAGCGTAATACGGCCTTCCTCGTCGATTGGAAAGTCCGGGTTGTAGGCGACCTCCCAGAGGTTGCCCTCGGTATCGGTAAAATAGCCCTGGACCCCGCCCCAGAAAGCGCGCTGCGCCGGCTTGACGACGCGGCCGCCCGCCTTCTCCGCGCGTTCGAGGACAAGGCCCACCTCGGCCTCCGAACGTGTGTTGTAGGCGAGTGCCACGCCGGAAAAGCCCGGCCTGCTCTCCTGGAAGCCGGCATCCTCGGCAAGCTCCTCGCGCGGCCAGAGCGCCAGGATCATGCCGCCCATCTGGAAGAAGGCCACCCCCTCGGTGATCTTCTGGTTCCGTTCCAGCCCCATCGCCTCGTAGAACTCCGCGGCCCGATCGAGATCGTCGACGCCGAGCGTGATGATCGAAATGCGCGGTTCCATCATTCCCCCTTCCATTCCGGTTCGCGCTTGTCGATGAAGGCGCCGATCCCCTCCTCCGCATCGCGCGCCATCATGTTGTCGACCATCACCCGGGCGGTGTATTCATAAGCTTCGGCGAGCCCCATCTCGGCCTGGGCGTAGAAGGCTTCCTTGCCGATCTTCAGCGTCAAGGGCGATTTCGACGCGACGGTCCCGGCGAGCTCCATGGCCGAGCGTTCCAGCGCGTCATGCGCCACCACCCGGTTGACGAGACCGTGGGAACACGCCGCCTCGGCGTCGATCATCTCGCCGGTCAGGAGCATTTCCATCGCCTGCTTGCGCGAGACATTACGGGAGAGCGCGACCATGGGCGTGGAGCAGAAAAGGCCGATATTCACGCCGGGCGTGGCAAAAAGGGCCCGCTCGCTCGCCACGGCGAGATCGCAGGAGGCGACCAATTGGCAGCCGGCCGCCGTGGCAACGCCGCCGACGGCGGCGATGACCGGCTTGGGGTGGCGGACGATCGCCTGCATGAGGCCGGCGCAACGCGCCATGGTGTCGGCGAAAAACGCCCTGCCCCGGTCCGGGTCCCGCCTGCGTGCGGTCATTTCCTTAAGGTCGTGGCCAGCGGAGAACACCTTGCCTTCATGCGCGAGAACGATCGCGCGCACGGCCGCATCCTCGCGCACACGCTCGAGCGCGGCATCGAGCGCCTCCATCATGGCGATGGACAACACGTTGGCCGGCGGGTTTTGCAGCGTCAGCGTGCATATGCCCTCCGTGATCCGGCTGTCGACCAGCGCCTCCGTCTCGGCAACGGCAGGTGCGTCAATATCGGTCATGCTCACCTCCTCTCCCGCGCCCGCTTCGTACATCGCGACGACATCAGACCTAGCACAGGCCGGCCGCAAGATCAGCCGTCAATGACCAAGTCCCCTGCCATAGGACGGCCTTTGCCGTCCCAGAGCTCGCCGGAATGCGGTAAAATGATACCTTTAGCATATCCATCTGTTTTTCCATCGCTTTTCATCGCATTCAGGCGAATCTTGTGCTTGACTTGATCTCCTGCCCCACTTATAAGCCCGCGGATCGTGGCATTCGCCCGACTTTCGAGGGCCTCCGAGGCCATCGGTTGAAGCAACAAGAAACGCCTTGCCCCGGCAGGGTTCCAAACACGGACAGGACGATTATGAAAACCTTCTCGCAGAAACCTGCGGAGGTGGAGAAAAAGTGGGTGCTGATCGACGCCGAAGGGCTCGTGGTCGGCCGCCTCGCCTCCATCGTCGCCAACCGCCTGCGCGGCAAGCACAAGCCCACCTACACGCCCCATGTCGATGACGGCGACAACGTCATCATCGTCAACGCCGACAAGGTGGTCTTCACCGGCGGCAAGTACCGCAACAAGAAGTATTACTGGCACACCGGCCACCCGGGCGGCATCAAGGAGCGCACGGCGCGCGACCTCCTCGAGGGCCGCTTTCCCGAGCGCGTGGTCGAGAAGGCCGTCGAGCGCATGATCCCGCGCGGGCCGCTCGGACGTCGCCAGATGAAGAACCTGCGTGTCTACGCGGGTCCCGACCATCCGCACGAGGCGCAGCAGCCCGAGAAGCTGGACCTCGTCGTGATGAACAAGAAGAATGTAAGGGTCCAGGCATATGGCTGAAATCAATTCCCTCCAGGAGCTTGGCGAGGCAACCCAGGCGACAGCGCCTGAGGCCGAAGCTCCGGTTTATGTGCAGAAGCTCGATGCCCAAGGCCGCGCCTACGCCACCGGCAGGCGCAAGAACGCCATCGCCCGCGTCTGGGTGAAGCCGGGCTCCGGCAAGATCACCGTCAACGGCAAGGAATTCGAGCAGTATTTCGCGCGGCCCGTCCTGCAGATGATCCTGCAGCAGCCGGTCGTGGCTGCCAACCGCAATGGCCAGTACGACATCGTCGCCACCGTGGTGGGCGGCGGTTTGTCCGGCCAGGCAGGCGCGGTGCGCCATGGCATTTCCAGGGCGCTGACCAACTACGAACCGGAGCTGCGCACGGTCCTGAAGAAGGGCGGCTTTCTCACCCGCGACAGCCGCGTGGTGGAGCGCAAGAAGTACGGCCGTGCCAAGGCCCGTCGCTCCTTCCAGTTCTCCAAGCGCTAAGGCTCGGGACGCAAACGGATTGGAAAGCGGGCCTTCGGGCCCGCTTTTTTTGTTGCACGAAACGTTCCTCGTCCGTAGCCATTGAACCGCTTCGAAGGAACACTTGCCATGCCGTCAAATACGATTGACCACGCCTTCACCGCCCGCCAGTCCCTCGGTGCGGCGGCCGACCCTACCTACGCGGGCGCGCTGTCCTTCATGCGTCGCCGCTTCACCAAAGAAGTGGACGGCGCCGGTGCGGTGGTGTGGGGGCTTCCCTTCGATGCCGCGGTGTCGAACCGGCCGGGCGCGCGCTTCGGGCCACAGGCGATCCGCCGGGCCTCGGCGATTTTCGACAACGATCCGCAATATCCCTTCGGCCTCGACCTTTTCGCTGCCCTCGCCGTCATCGATTACGGCGATTGCCTCTTCGATTACGGCTATCCGCAGGACGTTCCCGCCATTATCGAAGCCGAGGCCGCGAAAATCATCGGTGCCGGTGCCTTTCTTGTCTCACTGGGCGGTGATCATTCCGTCACCTGGCCCCTGCTGAAGGCACACGCGGCGAGGCACGGCGCGCCGCTCGCCCTCGTCCAGTTCGACGCCCACCAGGACACCTGGCCCGACGACGGCAAGCGGATCGACCACGGCGCCTTCGTGGGCCGTGCGGTGCGCGAGGGCGTCATCGACCCCGCGCGTTCCATTCAGATCGGCATCCGCACGCACGCGCCCGAGGATTGCGGCATCCGCATGCTCTACGGCCATGAGGTGGAGGAGATGCGGGCGAAGGACATCGCCGAAGCCGTCACGGACCATGTCGGCGACATCCCGGCCTACATCACCTTCGATATCGACTGCCTGGATCCGGCCTTTGCCCCGGGCACGGGAACGCCCGTCGCCGGCGGCCCGTCCTCCGCAAGGATGCTCTCGGTGCTTCGCCAGCTCGGCCGGCTCGACATCGTCGGCGCCGACATCGTCGAGGTCGCGCCCGCCTACGACCATGCCGACATCACGGCCATTGCAGGGGCGTCGGTGGCCATGCACTATCTGGGCCTCTTGGCCGAGAGAAAGCAGCGATAGTGCGGGCTGCGAACCTCCGGATTCTCCGGATTGATTCCGGAAACCGATTCCACCATTTGAGACCGGATTCTTTTTGGGCACGGAAAACATGACGGCAAAGATTTTCATCGACGGCGAACACGGCACGACGGGCCTGCAGATTCGCACGCGGCTTTCCGAGCGCAGCGACATCGAGCTGATCTCGACACCCCTCGAGCGGCGCAAGGAAACCGCCGCGCGCGCCGAGTTCCTCAATGCCGCCGATATCGCTATCCTCTGCCTGCCCGACGATGCTGCGCGCGAGAGCGTCTCCCTCATCGAAAACGACACGACGCGCGTCATCGACGCTTCCTCCGCCCATCGGGTGGCCGAGGGCTGGACCTATGGTTTTGCGGAAATGGACCGCGGCCAGGCGAAGGCCATTGCCGGGGCGAAGCGCGTGGCCAATCCGGGCTGCTGGCCGCAGGGGCCGATCGCGCTGCTGCGCCCGCTCGTTGCCGCCGGGCTGCTTCCCGCCGACTTCCCCGTCACGGTCAATGGCATTTCCGGCTATTCCGGCGGCGGGCGTGGCATGATCGAGGACTATGAAACCAAGGGCGAGGACGCGCCCGAATTCATGCCCTACGGCCTTACCCTCAACCACAAGCACCTGCCGGAACTGCGGGCCTACGCCCGGCTTTCGCGCGACCCGCTGATGCAGCCGGCCGTGGGCAACTTCGCCCAGGGCATGATCTCCGCCGTCCCCCTGCAGCTCGGCCAGCTCGACCGCGTACCCAGGGGCGAAGAGCTGCACGCGGCCATCGCCGACCACTATGCCGGACTCGAGGACAGCGTGGTCGAGGTGGCGCCCTTCGAGGCGACCGAGCGATCTGCCGAGATCGATCCGGAACGCTTCAACGGCACCGATGGCATGCGCCTTTATGTCTTGGCCAACGATGCCCGCGCCCAGGCGCTGCTGATGGCCGTCTACGACAATCTCGGCAAGGGTGCCTCGGGCGCTGCGGTGCAGAATCTCGACCTGATGCTGAAGGGATAGCCGGAACCACTCACGCTGGCGCGCCAGGCATCGGATAGGCCCCCTTGGCCGCCTGCCAGTGCGCGGTGGCGAAGCCCAGGACGATCAGTGCCGCGGCCTGATGGGCGAGTGCCCAGCCCAGCGGGACGACCATGACGAGGGTGGCGATGCCGATCGCCGCCTGAACGAGGACAAGGAGAACGAGGAGCACGGCGCGCCGCGCATGGGTGGTCCCCGGTTCGGCCTGCCCTGTGGAGACGGCGTGCCAGAGCGCCAGCGCCAGCATCGCATAGGCGCCCAGACGGTGGACGAACTGCACGGTCTTGGGGTTCTCGAAAAGATTGATCCAGGCCGGTGCCTGCGTGAACAACCCCTGTGGGACGAGCGCCCCGTCCATCAGCGGCCAGGTGTTGTAGGAGAAGCCCGCATTGAGCCCCGCCACGAGCCCGCCAAGATAGATCTGCACCAGCACCGCGACCACCAGCCAGCCGGCGAAACGGCGCGTGCCGGGCGCCGCCGGCCCGCCGCTGTGAGGCGCCAGCCCTCGGGCGACGGCCAAGGTTGCGACGAAGATGATGCAGGCGATGGTGAGATGCGTCGCCAACCGGTACTGGCTGACATCGGTCCGCTCCACCAGGCCGGATGCGACCATCCACCAGCCGATGGCGCCCTGCAGGCCGCCCAGCGCCAATATGCCCACGAGCTTGGGCTTGAGATGATCCTCCAGGCGGCCGGCAAGCCAGAAGAAGGCAAGCGGCAGCGCGAAGACGAAGCCGACACCGCGGGCGAGCAACCGGTGCGCCCATTCCCACCAGAAGATCGTCTTGAATTGATCCAGGCTCATGCCGCGGTTGATCTGCTCGTACTGTGGGATGCGACGGTACTTCTGAAACTCTTCCTGCCATTCCGCCTCGCTGAGCGGCGGGATCACCCCATGGATCGGCTTCCACTCGGTGATCGACAGGCCGGATTCGGTCAACCGCGTCGCCCCGCCGACGAGCACGAGCGCGAACAACGTCACCACAACGACATAGAGCCAGATGCGGACCCAGAAACGGTCGCGGCTGTCGCTCGACTGGAAGGAAGCAGGAACGCTGAGAGGTGGCGTGGCGGTCATTGTCTGTCCGATCGGAAACCCGGCATGTAGGTGAACCAAAGCCCATTTCCATGCAAGCCTGCCCATGGCGACAAGCCGTCGCGCCGACGCCTCCGAACGTCCAAGACCCTGTCGGCGGCGTGGCAATTGCGATATGGGAGCGGCGGAAAGGAATTCGCCATGCCCACACGCTTGAGGAAATTCATCGGCATGCTGGCACTTGTTCTGCTGGTGGTGCTCTACGCGCTCGTATCGACGGCCGTGGCGGTGGCGCAGCTTGTCGACAAGGGCCCGCTCGTGCATCTGGCCTACTACTTCGTGACCGGTGTTCTGTGGGTGCTGCCGGCGATGGCGCTGGTCAAGTGGATGGAAGGAAAGCCCCGGCGCCGGGGAAACTGACCCCGCGTCGAGCATTGATTCACTTTTTGCCTGTAGGCTGTGCCGAAAAAGTCTACAGGCGGGCTCATGACAAAGATCGCATCCCTGTCCAGGCATGGCGCGGCGCCGGTGGCGCGGGCGGCGACGGGAACCGTCGTGACGGCGAAGCCGGCCAGCGTAGCGGCTTTGAAGGATTATGAGGCCTTTTGCGCCGGCATGCTCTACCCACCCACCCAGGGACCGCTCTGGGCCAGGGCCTGGCTCGACGGAAGGGAGGACGAGGGGCTTCTCCTCTTTGCGCGACAGGCCGGCCGGCCGGCCATGGCCCTGGCGCTGGAGACGGCTCGGTTCGGCGCTTTTCGCGTGGCCCGTTTTGCCGGCGGCTCGCATGCCAACGGAAATTTCCCGCCTCTCGATCCGGGCGGAGGTACGCTCGGGAAGGACGCAGTCAGCGGATTGCTTTCGGCAATCCGGACGGCCCGCCCCGACATCGATCTGGTGATGCTGGAGCGGCAGAGGCTCTCCTTCGAGAGGATTTCCAATCCGCTCCTCCATCTGCCCCACGCGACCAGCCCCAACGTTGCGCTCTCGGCCGATCTGACCGGTGGCTTCGAGCAGGTCCTGGAGCGTGGCGGCAAGCGCAAACGCAAAAAGCACCGCGCTCAGAAACGCAAATTCGAGGCGGCCGGCGGCTATCGTCTCATTGAAGCGCGCACCGGGGCCGAGGTGGATCGGCTCCTGGACACCTTCTTGGCCTTCAAACACGAGCGGTTTCTGAGCCTGGGCCTCGCCGACGTCTTCGACGCACCGCAAGTGCAGGCGCGCTGGCGTGCCCTGTTTCATTCGGCATGCGGCAGGGAGACGCAGCCCTTCGTGCTGCACGGGCTCGAGGTGGCCGGCAAGCTGCGCGCCGTCACCGGCCTGAGCCGCACGCCTGACAGCGTCATCTGCGAGTTCAACGCCTTCGCCCAGGATGAGCTTTCCAGCCTCAGCCCCGGCGAATTCCTGTTCTACGAGGATATCCTCGCCGCCTGCTCGGAGGGGTTGGCGATTTACGATCTCAGCGTCGGGGACGAACCCTACAAGCGCCTTTGGTGCGACATCGAGACCCGCCACGCCGACACCTTCGCCGGGCTGACGGTAAAGGGGCATCTGCTCGCCCACGGTCTGCGCGCCATGTCGCGGGTGAAACGGGCGGTGAAGGCGCATCCCGCGCTGGCGCGGTTCGCCAGGAGGGTCTACCGGCTGGTGCCGAACAGCCGCTGATGTCAGGCGACGTCCCGGCCGGGCGGCGCCGTGGGCGTCATGTGGGCGGAGGGGTTGACCATCAGGGGATTCGAGAAGCCGCCGTCGCGCAGTTCGCGCGTTGCCTCGGCAATGCTCTCCCCGCTCGGATCGAGGACGCTGACCAGGATCCTGGCATCTTTTTCCATGAGGCGCCGGACCGCCGCCGCGTCCGCATCGCCGCATTCCGCCACCACCAGGTCATAGGCGGTGGTCAGCGATCCCATGATGATGGGAAGGCGGTCGATGCCGCGCATGGCCTCGTCCAGATCGCCGGTGCCGATCGGAATGATGTGGCAGGAGGAATAAAGGTCCGCGTGGATGATATCGGCGAACTGCGATTCCCCGGTGAGCAGGTTGGTGATGCCGGGATAGGCGCGGCTTTCCAGCATCGGCCGCGAGGCCGCGCCGGAAGCCGTCAGATCGAGAAGCAGGACGCGCAGGCCCGCATCGGCCACTTCGCGGGCCACCAGGACGGCGGTCGCCGCGGCCTCGTCTCCTTCAGGGGAAACGACGATAGCGCGTGCGACGCCGGAAGAGATCAACGCCTCCGCCGCGACCTCGACATCCACCTCGCCAAGCTCCATCGTGCGGGCGGCGGACGCCTCGGCCGGTGCAGCCGCGTTTGCGGCAGGCATCTCCACCTGCCTGACCGGCTCGATGCCACCACTGTCGGCCGGGCGCAGCGCGCGGCCGCTGAAGAGCTCCTGCAAGAGCGTGATGACACACATGACCAGAAGCGAAGCGGCGAAGGCGGCAAGAGTGATCGGCATCACCTTCGGGAAATAGGGTTCTGAGGGCTGAAGTGCCCGCGAGAAGATGCGTGCGTCCACGGGCAGATAGCTCCGGTCGCCACGTGCGACCGCCTCCCTGTATCGGGTAAGGTAGGATTCCAGGAGCTGCCGCTGGGCGGCGGCCTCGCGTTCGAGGGCGCGCAATTCCACCTGCTGCTCTTCCGCATTCGACGAGACGTCCTTCTGCGCCTCCAGATCGGACATGAGCTCCTGTTCGCGTCCGCGCGCCGTTGCCGCTTCGGTTTCGAGCGCCTCCAGGACCCGTTGCATCTCGAGCTGTATCTGCGTGTTGAGATCGGCAAGCTGCGAGCGCAGCGCCCTGATCCGGGGATGGTCGCCGAGATAGGTCGTCGACAGGTCGGCGATTTCCGCTCGCAGCTCCACCTGCCGTTCGCGCAGGCGCTGAATGAGGTTGGATGCCTGCACCTCCGGGAGAGCTTCCAGCGGCGCCCCCCTTGCGATTGCATCGCGCACCGACGCGGCCTGGGCCTCGGCCGAGGCGCGGCTGGCACGCACCCGCGAAAGTTCGCTGGAGAGTTCCGCCAGCTGCTGGGTCGCCAGCACGGTGTTGTTCCCGCCGAAGAGCAGGCCGGACCCGGAGCGAAAGTCCGCCACGCGTGCCTCGGCGTCCCGAACGCGCTCGCGCAGATCGGCGATTTCAGGTTCCAGCCACTGGGTGGCATCGACGTTGGCTTCCAGCTTCGCCGCCCGCAGGCTCGCCACATAGGCATTGGCGATCGCATTCGGCACTTCGCGGGCCAGTTGCGGGTCCTCCGAGGAGAACTGGATGACAATCACCCGCGAGTTTTCCACCCGGTAGACCTGGAGCTTTTCACGAAACGCTTCGAGAACCCGCTCCTCCGGCGCTGTTGCGGCCGGGCCGCTCTTCAGCCCCAACGTCATCAGCAGGCTTTCCAGCATCGAGGGGCCGCTGTCTTCGAATTCCTCACGGTCGGCGAGGCCGAGCTCCCGCGCCACTTGCGTCAGGATCTCCGCGGAGGTGATGACCTCCACCTGGCTGGCAACCGTCTCCGCGTCCAGCACCGCGCGCTCGCCGTTGCCGGCCGCCAGCGGCCGCGTGTAGACGGATTCGCGCGCCTCGATCAGCAGACGCGTCTCTGCGCGATATTTCGGCGTCGCCAGGACGGCGAGAAGGAACACGACCGCGGTGAGCGCGAGCGTGAAGAAGGCAATGCGCCGCCACCGCTTAATGAGGCTCGCAAACAAATGACCGAGATCGACGTCGACGTCGTTGGCCATTCTTTCCCCGCTGGTCATGCTTCGCACTCCGGACCTCTCCGCCGGTACAGTAAATTTGCATGGTAACCATCGGGTTAACCGAACCCCGCAAAACCGGAGACAACTTAACCGGGCATTAACCGTAATGACGCAATAAGCGGCAGGTAGAAAGCCTGGGCGCCCCGCGGGCGTCGGCGAAGAGAGCGCATCCGGCCATGAAGCACTTTTCCCAGATCACCATTGCGTTCCTTTCAGCGCTTCTCGTCAGCGGCTGCACCGGCTACCGCCCTGCCCCGCCGGCCTTTCACGAAGCGCTGTATCAGCCCTATGTGCTCGATTCGGGCGACCGGCTGCGCGTCACCGTCTTCGACCAGGACAATCTCACCAATACCTACAGTGTCGACCAGGCCGGCTACATCCAGTTCCCGCTGGTCGGCTCGGTGCCCGCACGCGGCCAGACATCCAAGCAGGTGGAGCGCAAGCTCGCCCAGATGCTGCAGAAGGGCTACCTGCGCGATCCCGACGTGACGGTGGAAATCGACCGCTACCGTCCGGTCTTTGTCATGGGCGAGGTAGGTGCCCCCGGCCAGTACTACTATGTCCCGGGAATGACGATCCAGAAGGCCGTCGCGGCGGCCGGCGGCTTCACGCCGCGCGCCAATCAGCAGACGGTCGACGTCACGCGCAACGTGAACGGCCGCGTCATGACCGGGCGGCTGGTCATCACCGAGCCGCTCGTGCCGGGTGACGCGATTTATGTGCGCGAGCGGCTGTTCTGATGCCCGCTCGCCTTCATGGATAAAGTGTCGGGCAAGCTGCGCATCGTCCATTGCTTCCGTTCACCGGTCGGCGGCATCTTTCGGCACGTGCGCGACCTGTGCGCAGCGCAGGCCGCCGCCGGTCACGAGATCGGGATCGTCTGCGATTCCTCCACCGGAGGCCCGTACGAAGACGGCCTCTTCGCCGAGATCAGCCATCTTCTCGCCCTCGGTGTCGCACGCACCCCAATGCAGCGGCATATCGGCCTGGGCGATGTCGGCGCCGCGTGGCGCACTCTGGGGATCGTCCGGCGCATGCGCCCGGACGTCCTGCATGGACACGGGGCCAAGGGCGGCACCTATGCGCGCTGCTTCGGCACCGCCATGCGGCTTGGCGGACGCCAGGTCGCCCGCCTCTACGCCCCCCATGGCGGCAGCCTGCATTACGCGCCGGAGACGCGCTCCGGGCGCTTCTTCTTCACGCTCGAGCGGATGATGGAGCGCGTGACCGACCACATCCTCTTCGTCTCGCAATACGAGGAGCGCAGCTACGAATTGAAGATCGGCCGGCCGCGCGCACCGCATAGCCTCGTCTACAACGGTTTGCGCGCGGAGGAATTCGACCCGGTAACGGACGCGCCGGACGCGGCTGACTTCCTCTTCATTGGCATGATGCGCGATCTGAAGGGGCCGGATCTGTTCATCGATGCGCTCGACGCGGCGGAACGGGAAACCGGGAGGCGCCTTTCCGCCGTCATGGTCGGGGACGGAGACGACCGCGCCAAATATATCGCCCAGGCGCGCGTACGCGGGCTGGGCGACAGGATCACGTTCCGCCCGGCCATGCCGGCACGGGAGGCCTTCGCGCTTGCACGCGTCATGGTGGTCCCCTCGCGCGCGGAGGCCATGCCCTATATCGTCCTGGAGGCGCTTGCCGCGGGCAAGCCGCTCATCGCCACCGCAGTCGGCGGAATACCGGAGATAACCGGCTCCGACTCCCCTGCCCTTTGCGCCCCCGTGGTAACGGAAATTGCCGGGAGGATGGTGCTTGCGCTGAAGGACGAGGCCGCCTTCCGCAGCCGAATGCCGACCCTTTGCACAATGAAGGAGCGTTTCAGCGCGGACACGATGGCCGCGCGGATCGAGAGCGTCTACCGCGCGGTGTTGCGCGCCTGAATACTTCAACAACCGAAGCCCCGGTCAAGGGAATCTTAGGCCCTTGATGTTATCGGCGCATAAACCGGTTGTTATCGTCCATGAACACCATCGATCCCGCAGAGCGCTACGAGAAGAACGCCGACCGCCCCGCTCCGCCGCGGCGCCGGCGCCAGTCGCCGCAGCTCGGCGCCGTGGCACGGCAGGTGGCACAGCAGTACCGGCGGGACACCATGTCTCCGGTCATGGTCAGCGGTGCCATGCGGCTGATCGAATTTGCCGCCCTCGTCGTGGCCGGTCTGCAGATCTATGTCGGGCATGTGGGGCTGGAGACGCATCTTTACTGGCAGTATCCGCTGATCATCGTGGGCGTGGCGGCGACGGCCGTCATCGTGATGGAGTTCTCGGACTGTTACCAGATGCCGGCGCTGCGCAACCCGCTCTCACGCGCCGGGCGCATCCTGATCGCCTGGACCGGCACCTTCGCGCTGCTCACCGTGGCGCTCTTCTTCCTCAAGATCTCCTCGCAATTCTCGCGCTTCTGGCTGGGCACGTGGTACATCAGCGGGCTGGTGCTGATCGTGTTCCTGCGGCTTGCCGCAGCACACCTCATCCGGCGCTGGGCACGCAACGGACGCATCGAGCGACGCGCAGTCATCGTCGGCGGCGGCAAGAACGCCGAAACCCTCATCCGCTCCATCGAGCAGCAGCCCTACAACGACATCCGCATCTGCGGCATTTTCGATGACCGCGACGACAGGCGCTCGCCGCCGGTGGTGGCCGGCTATCCCAAGCTCGGCAATGTCGAGGAACTGATCGAGTTCGCCCGCATCGCCCGCATCGACATGATGATCGTCTCGCTGCCCATCACGGCGGAGGCGCGAGTGCTCGCCATGCTGCGCAAGCTGTGGGTTCTGCCGATCGACATCCGTCTTTCGGCCCATTCGAACCATCTGCGCTTCCGTCCGCGCGCCTATTCCTACATCGGTTCCGTGCCGATGCTGGACATTTTCGACCGGCCGATCAACGACTGGGATTCGGTGGCCAAGCGGGCCTTCGACATCGTCTTCAGCCTGATCGGCATCCTCCTGTTCTCGCCTGTGATGCTGGTCACCGCAATCGCCATCAAGCTCGACAGCAAGGGGCCGGTCGTCTTCAAGCAGAAGCGCCACGGCTTCAACAACGAGGAAATCGAGGTCTACAAGTTCCGCTCCATGTATGTCGAGCAGTGCGATCCGACCGCGCGCAAGGCTGTCGTCAAGGACGATCCGCGTGTCACCCGGGTCGGACGGTTCATCCGCAGGACGTCGATCGACGAGCTTCCGCAGTTCTTCAACGCGCTCTTCGGCAGCCTGTCGCTCGTCGGGCCGCGCCCGCACGCGGTGGCGGCCGAGGCGCACAACCGGTTCTTCGACGAGGTGGTGGACGGTTATTTCGCCCGCCATCGCGTCAAGCCGGGCGTGACCGGATGGGCGCAGATCAACGGCTGGCGCGGCGAGGTCGACACGGAAGAAAAGATCCGCAAGCGCACCGAATACGACCTCTACTACATCGAGAACTGGTCGCTTCTGTTCGACCTCAAGATCCTTCTCCTGACGCCGGTCCGTCTTCTCAATACGGAGAATGCCTATTGAGCGTCTCCGTCCCCCACGGCGAAGGCGTTCGATGGCAGGCGGCGGTGAACGCCTATCGCATCGACCTCATCCGCAAGGGCGCAATCGTCCTCGGCGTCTTTCTGTCGGGCTTCGTCCTGCGCGAGCCCGCGCCCTACGAGCTCTACATGGCCGGGCTGATCGCGGTTTGGAGCGTCTTCGGGCTGCGCATCTCGCGCAATGTGGCGCCGCTGCTCGTCCTGCTCGTCGCCTTCAACGTCGGCGGCCTGATCTCCATGAGCCAGCTCCCCGAACTCGGCGACATCCCGCTTTATCTTGCCGTCTCCTTTTTTCTGGCCTTCACGGCAATCTTCTTTGCCGCCGTTATCGAAAGACAGCCGGAATTGCTGCCGCTCATTTTGAAGACGTGGATAGCCGCGGCCGTCGTCACGGCGATTTGCGGCATTCTCGGCTATTTCCAGGCCTTTCCCGGGGCGGAGATGTTCACGCGCTACGGCCGCGCCGCCGGCGTGTTCGAGGACCCCAACGTGTTCGGCCCCTTCCTCACGCTACCCGGAATCTATCTCCTGCACCGGATGCTGACGGGCGGTCTGCGCGCGGCCTTGGCGGCGTTGCCGCCTTTCCTGATCATCGTCCTTGGCGTTTTCCTCTCCTTCTCGCGTGGCGCCTGGGGCCTTTTCGTCAGCGCCTCCGTGCTCCTCACCCTCGCGCTCCTCATCCAGAACCGGCACGGCCTGTTCCGCCTGAGGATCATGGTGATGTGCATCACCGCGGTCATCCTCATCGCCGTTGCCCTCCTGGTGGCGCTGCAGATCCCCGCCGTAGCGGACCTTTTTGCCCAGCGCGCGCAGCTCGTACAGGATTACGACGGTTCCAGGCTCGGCCGCTTTGCCCGCCACGCGATCGGCTTCCTGCTCGCAACGGAGCATCCTCTCGGCATCGGTCCGCTGGAATTCGGCAAGCTCTACGGCGAGGATACCCACAACATCTGGCTGAAGGCGCTGCTCGCCTATTCCTGGCTCGGCTTCGCGGCATTCTTCACGCTGATCGCCTGGACTGTGGCCGCCGGCTTCCGCATCCTCTTTCGCGCGCGCATGTGGCAGCCCTATCTCCTGTGTGCCTATGTGGTCTTCCTGGGGCACATTGCGCTGGCCAACGTCATCGATATCGACCACTGGCGCCACTTTTACCTGCTCCTGGGGCTCCTGTGGGGCATGATGGCCCTGGAGCAACGGCATCGGCTGTCGAGCCCCGCCACGCTTCGGGCCCGGCCGATTTTCTCCTTGCGCGCTGCTGACAGAAACTATAGGGATTTTGCCGGTTCGGAGCGTAGCGCAGCCCGGTAGCGCACTTGACTGGGGGTCAAGGGGTCGTGGGTTCGAATCCCGCCGCTCCGACCATTTTCACGACAACCTGCGTTAACGGCCGCCGGGCCGTATCCGGCCCGGACGCCGATGGTCGAGCTTGGTGGCAGCCACCGGCTTCATGCCGACGGCTGCGCGAAATTTCGTCGCGAATCCTGCTTTATTGCAGTTCCTGCCTGTAGCGCTGGATGGTGTTCGCGACCTCGGGATTGGCCTGCGCGAGTTGGTAGACCTGATTATAGGTCTCGACCTCCAGCCCGTTGGACTGCAGGGCCTCCCGAATCTCCTGGTTGGCGGAGGTGCGCATCTCCTCGGCCTGCTGCTCGTTCTCGGCCGACTGGATGCGCGGTGACCACGTGGAAATCACTTCCTCGACGTCGAGAGAAGCCTGGGCGAAAGCCTGCAGGGTGGCGTCATCCACCTCGGCGGCGGCCGGCGGCTGCGTTGGTTCCGCAGCCGGTGGCTGAGTCGGTGTTGCCGGCTGCTGCGTCGGCGCTTCCTGGGCATGGGCGGGAGCGAAGCCCATTGAGAGCGCCAGGGCGGCGGCGGAACCGATGACGGTTGCAAAGCCGTTGGGGAGGAATTTCATCGTGTGTCTCCTTTTGCGCACCGAGAACAACGGTGCTTGCGTGCGTGATCGGAGCGCCGCCCGACGCGGCACTCCTGTCACAGACGGGGGCCGGAGCTAATGAGTTCCCCGCCGCTCGCACATTCTTTCTCTCCACCGATAATGATTCGTGTGGAACTAATCCCGAATTCGGCCCGTCTTTTTTGCGAGGATCACGAACGAGATCCTTAAGAAGGCGCTAGGAGCAGCATGTCCGACGAACTGCAATGGATGATCGAGCGGCAAATACCGCATCTGCGCCGATATGCCTTCGCCCTGACGCGCGACCGCGATACGGCCGACGAAATCGTTCAGGATTGCCTCGAAAGAGCCCTGCGCAAGCGTCATCTGTGGCAGCGCCGCGGCAGCATACGCAGTTGGCTCTTCCGGATTCTCCACCGCCAGAGCGTGAATCACTTCCGTCGCGTCCGTAGCGATCACGTGCCGGCCGAAACCGGTGTGATCGACATGATGGTCGCGCAGCCTCCGGACCAGGAGGCGCGTATGGAATGCCTCAATATGGCCGAAGCGCTCGACCGGCTGCCGGCGGAGCAGCGCGCCGTCGTGCTCTTTGTGGCGCTGGAAGGGCTTGCCTATGACGAAGTCGCGGAGATCACCGGGGTGCCCGTTGGCACCGTCCGCTCCCGGCTTTCCCGGGCACGCGAGACGCTGCGGCTCTCCCGGGAGGCGGCACCGCCGGAACGCCAGGCTGCCAAGCTGAGAATCGTGAAATGACCGACACCCCGAAAATCCGCGAAATCGACCTCATGGCCTATGCCGACGGCCTGCTGGAAGGCGATGCAGCGCGTAAGGCCGCGGTCGAGGCGCATCTTGCGGCCAACCAGGCCGACGCCGCGCGCGTACACGCCATCATGTGCGACAATGCCGCCATTCGTGCGCTCTACGCCGCGGAGCTTGAACGCCCGACCCCGGCCCATCTTCTGCGGGCCGTGCGCGAGCCGCGGCGCCGCAAGCGGTACTTCTCCGCGGAAGCCATCGCCGCCGGCCTTGCATTGGCATTCCTGGCGGCCGGCGGTGGCTGGCTCGTCGGC